>JAKANU010000345.1 GCA_021812315.1 Pseudomonadota bacterium | reverse complement strand
GCAGGTGCGACAGCCTGGAACCTGATCTGGACCAGCGGCGCGCAGCCCGTGGCGGTGGCGAGTCAGTCGGGACAAGCGGTGAATCTCGGGCAGTTCCTTGGGCCGATGACTACGGGATGCGGACTTGGGAGCGTTGCCGCCAACACGGTCTACACAAAGACCCTTTCATTTACGGCGCCATCGGCTGGATTCGTCTGGGGCCAAGCGCGGACAGCGTTCGGCAGCAGCGCTGCAGCAGGTGTCACCGTTGCGCTGCTGATTAACGGGACATCCTACCAATTGGACCAAACCGTTCTACCCATGACAGACGCCGGAGTCGCCCAGGTAGCCAAAGGGGCATCGGTCACGGTGACGGCACAACTCACCACGGGAACGACGGCGCCAGGTACGGCAATGTCGCTGTATGCGGATGCGATCTTTATTCCGTCCCTGACAAATTGAGAGCAATGACATGACGAAATCAACCTATTTCCTGACGCCCAACGCATCGGGCACGGCGTTCACCGGCTCGGGGTATACACCGGACGGCACGTTGCCAGCCGGTGCGATTGCATGCACGCAGGCGCAGGCTGACAACTACACCGCTTATGCCCTCAGCAATGGCGCGATTGTTTCGGCGCCCGCTGCGCAACTGCTCGCGCAGGCACAAGCCGCACAGATCGCCATCATCACGCAGGCATGCGCTGGCGCCATCACCAGCGGCTTCAGCAGCTCGGCTCTCGGCAGCGCGCACACCTATCCATCGGGGCTGACTGATCAGGCGAACCTCGCCGCCAACGTGCTGAGCAGCCTGCTTCCTGGCCTCCCATCGACGTGGACGACGCCGCAAATTTGCTGTGATGCCAACGGCGTCTGGGCCTACGTCGCGCACACCGCCGCGCAGGTCCAGCAGGTGGGCAGCGACGGCAAAGCCGCGATTCTCGCCTTTCTGACCAAGAAGGCGAGCTTGCAAGCCGAGATCGAGGCAGCCACCACCGTCGCCGCGGTGCAGGCCATCGTTTGGTAAGCGACACACGATCCATCAAGCCGCCTACGGGCGGTTTTTTTATGCCCGACGACCGCAAAGGACGGCCATGCAAGACAAAACCGACATCCTCAGCTGGCTTCACCAGCACATACCTTTCGCCGCGATGCTCGCCACCGAGGAAATCGGCAAGCGGCCGCTGCTCACGCGCCTGGTTGAAAGCGTCATCGTCGCCGTGGCGGCGGGCGCGCTCTCGGCCTACGTCACGATCAACGTGCTGCAGGCCGTGCACAGCAGCCAGATCGAGGACATCCGGCGCACGATGGCGCAAGAACACAACGACAGCATGCAGCAGTTCCAGATGCTGCAGCAGCAGATCTCCGATCTGGCCTATCAGTCGGCGGGGAAGCGATGAGCCTGCACGATTTCACCCTCGACGACCTTGCGCCGTACACCGCCGAGAAGACGTTCCCGGCCACGGCGAGCCCGGATTTCCGGCTGCTGTTCGTCGGCCGCGATGACGTGCACCGCGCGCTGCGGCATGTCCTTGGCCGCGTCAAGACGAGCCTCTACCTCAACATGTTCGGCTTCGACGATGACGATCTGAACGACATCATCATGGGCCTCGTGCACGACCCACGCATCACGGTTCTCATCACCCTCGACAAGTCGCAGGCTGGCGGTGTGCACGAGAGGCGCTTGCTGGAATCGGACGCCGCGAAAGACCCAGAAGGCTACCGCACTCACTTTGTACTCGGGCAGTCCGCGACCCATCAAATTTCGCACACCAAAGGCTTTGTGGCCGATGGCGTTGTGGGCGCCGAAGGATCCACGAACTGGTCCACATCTGGTGAGGGCACATTCTCGGTGCGCCCGGGCGAGAAGGGATTCAAGGCGCAAAACAACACGCAGACGTTCTTTCTCGATCCCTACGCCGTGCAGCGGTTCCAAGCCCAGCTCATCGCTGAACACGTCGCGGCCCAGCGGCGCAAAACTTGATCACGACCTGATCCCAATTCAACCCGCTTCGGCGGGTTTTTTCATTTCTGCGAGCCGCTAAAGCCATGACCATCGACCCCAACATCATCAAACAGCTGCGCGGCGACGAAGCCGTGCGCCAGTTCCCGTATGACGATGCCACCGGCAAGACGCTGACGAAGGGCATGACCCTCATCGGGAACCTCACGATCGGCATTGGGCGCAACCTCTCGGCCAACGGGATCAGCGCGCAGGAGGTTGACATGCTGTGCGCCAACAACGTGCAGGAGGTCATCGACGCGCTCACCTTGAAGCTGCCGTGGTTCGGCTCACTGGATTCGGTTCGCCAGGGCGTGCTTATCAACATGGCCTTCAACATGGGGCCCGCTGATCTGATGGGGTGGGGCACGTTCCTTGGCCTGGTCAAGGCCGGAAGGTACGCGGACGCCGCGGACGATATGGCGAAAACGCCATGGGCCTCCGAGGTTGGCGACCGCGCCAAACGCCTGGAGAAGCAGATGCGCACCGGAACCTGGGTGTTTGCATGAGCCTCGACGACGACGCCGAGCGCGCGGAGCAGATTTTCCGCGATGCCGCCCTGGTTGAACGCGCCCGCAATGCCGAGCGCAACACCCTCAAGCCCTACGGGGCCTGCTATTTCTGCGGCGAGTCTCTGCGTCTGGGCTTGCTGTTTTGCAACACCGATTGCCGCGACGATTGGCAGCGGGAACACGACGCGCATGTCCGTAATGGAGCATCCTCATGCTGATCCTCAACGTCGCCGGGTTTTATCTCGGCCTCATGTACGCCACTTGGTTGCTGTTCGTCGCGATTATGGGCTTTCGCGCGGCCAAGCTCTCCGGCAAGTTGTCCAAGCCTGTGTTTGTCCTGGCGCTCCCGGCGTTGGCTGTCGGCGTCCTGCTCGACTTCCTGCTGCAGATGGTCTCGACGCCGATCTGGCTCGACCCTCCCCGCGAGCTGCTGCTCACGTTGCGCCTCGACCGCTATCTCTCGATCACCAACCCAACGGGCCTGAATGCATACAGGCAGCGCGTGGCCAAATGGGTTTGCTCCAACATGCTGGACGTGTTCGAGAGCGGCGGCCACTGCCACAAGGACGGCTGAGATGGGCAAGTTCATCGCGTGGTGCGGCCGCCTACTGGCCGACAGCCAGGGAATCCCCGACGAGGCCCGGGTCGGCTTCATGCTCGGCATCCTGGCCTACCTCGGGTACT
>JAKANU010000344.1 GCA_021812315.1 Pseudomonadota bacterium | reverse complement strand
GGGCGGGGTACTGCCGGGGGGAGGCGCCGGCCCGTTTGCAAGCCGCTCAGACCTACAGCCGCGGTGTCGTCGATCCTGATCCGGTCCACGTGCCCGGTCAGCGTGATGTCCACCTCACCGACGCGAATAGTCACATCGGGCAACTGCTCCTCGACCGACACATAGGTCATGGTGTCCGCTACCCTGGTGACGTACAGACCCGTGGTCCAGCCCGCCACCATTAACGCCTCTGTCTTCGTGTACTCGTCATTGCGCCAATCCACTTCCTGCTCGGGGTGCTCCACGGCGTCGCGAGCGATCAGCGCGGCCTCGTCCATCGGAATAGGCGCGCCAGACCTCCGCGCCTCGTCGTAGGCTGCGGCGCCGGCATGGACCGCCGTCCCAATCAGGGCGGCGGGCGACGAAGGCATCGACATTCCCTCCAAATGCTTGGCGCTCCACCTCGACGGGCAATCCAGCAGTTCGGGGAGCGACGATGCCCGGATGGTCACGGCGTTCATTGGTGGCCCTAGTTGGGTTGCGGGTCTTGCTGCTGAATCAGCGCTTCGACCTCGGACCGGTCATCGAACAGTCGACCTTGTGTCAGCGCTTCCGGGCGCTTCTTCCGGCAAGTCGGACCTACTCCGAGCTGGATAGACAGGGGATCTTTCAACTCCCGGTTGCAGACAAGGCAGAGGCTCATGGCGTGTCACCGATATGTGACGATTGCCCGCTGCAGACAGCGTTGCGCTCATCGAACGCAACGCTGTCAACATAGTGTTGACTCTGAAACAAAACAAAGCACATCAATGGTTTGCGCATCATCCGACCGCCTTGTGATTCCGGTCGTCGTGGGTTCGAGTCCCATCAGCCACCCCAGTAGAATCAGTGCCTTCCGGTGTTTCTGGCTCCAGACCCAAATGCAGGTGTTGCCGATTTGTAACGAGTGACACGGGCCGGGCGTTCCCGGCGTAGTCGCTCACCACCTCTTGCGCGAGGGTTGCGTACACCTCAACCATCGAGGCATCCCGCCATCCGCCCAACTGCTGCAGAATCTTTGTCGGGGTGCCATTCATTGCATGCCAGCTCGCCCAGGTATGCCGCAGATCGTGGAACCTGGTTGTGATGGGCAGCCCGGCGGCCTCGAGAGCCTTGCGCCAGGCCGTGCCGGTAACGCGGGTTACGCGCCGCCCCTTGTAGGGGAACACCAACGTGGGATGCTTGCCCAACTGCCCGCACAGCACCGCATGCGCATCTTCGTTGAGCGGCACCGGGATGTCGCGTTTGCCCTTTGCATCTGCGGCGAGAATCCACGCTTTCCTGCGCGCCAGATCCACTCTGTCCCATGTCAGGCCGGTTACATTGCTGCGCCGCAGACCGGTGGCGAGCGCGAAGCGGATCATAGGCACGTGATGCTCTGGAAGGTGGGCGATCAGCTCTGCAGCCTGCTCAGCAGTCAGGAACTTAGGCACGCCTTTGCGCATCGGCGACAACCTCTCCACCTTCGGCACCGTCGCCTTCAGCCATCCCTGCTTCTGACAGTGATGCAGCACGGCCGAGATCGCGGCGCCGTATCGATCAAGGGTTGCGTCGGCGACGGTGTCGGCCACCTGCACGCGCTTCTTCGATCCATCGCGCAGTTGGATCATGCGCACCACGCCCTGCTTTCTACGCAGGGCCAGCAGTTGACGGATGCGCGGCGCATCGATGTCGGTGATGGCAAGATTGCCGATCTGCTTGCAGATCCAGCGCAGCCGATCGCGCACCGTTTCAATGTCGCGCAGTCGGCCCTCCCGATCCTCGAGATAGGCGGTTGCGCCCTGCAGGAACGTTACTCTGGGCGCCTCGTGGGCAACACCCACACGCCAGAGTTCAGCGCGGAGCTGGTCGCGGAATCGCTCCGCCTCTTCCCGGTTCGCCGTGAGCGTAGAGCGGACGACGCGGCAGCCGGCGACGGTAACATCGACTTGCCAAATCCCGCCCCTGAGTCGGAGCCCGTTCCCTGCGTGTCTGCCCATGCCATTCTCCCCGAGATCGGCGAGTCACCCCACCGCGCGAGCCAAGCGAGCAGCCCTGGGCGGCTGAATCGCCATTCGCGTCCTACCTTCCTTGCGGGCACGTCGCCTGCCGCTGCGAGCTTGCGCAGCGTCACCGGATGCAGATTCAGCAGGGCTGCCGCTGATGGGATGTCAAGAACGTCGCCATCGGAATCCATAGGTACATATGGTAAACATTGCGGCAAATATGTCAACAATTCTAGTACAAATTACGGTGAGATTTTGTGTCTAAGGGCTTGATTGTCTCTATCTGGCAACAATCATCAAGGAGGATGTTGTCAAGATTTATGATACGCTTCGGCCCTAGGGTTTTGTTAACTGTTGTTATCTAAAGGACTGATATGAAACAAAATCCTCTTGCCCGCTGCATTGCAGTGATGGGTACGCAGTCCGAGCTGGCGCGGCGTCTTGGGGTCAAAAGACAGGTAGTCAACGAGTGGAAGACTCGAGGGGCTATCCCGCGCTGGTGGGTGCAGCCATTGCACGCCCTGACCAACATCCCGATCGAGGACTTGGTGATGGCGTGGGATCCGGGAACCGGGCGGCTTCTGTCCCCGGGAAAAGCGTTGGCGCCGGCGTGACCGGCGCGAGAAAGCGGTAGCTCGTCGCTTCGGCTGAGATCGCTTCGGCTGAACTGCCGAGTTGCTAGACGCAGTCGATGGTGCCAGGGATGATGCCGGGCATGCAGGTGATGGGCATGCTGCGCCAGCCGCGTCCTGGCGGGTCGTATGGGTCGATGAACCCGGCGCGGAGGATCGCGCATCCGGTGATGTCGGCAGTTAACAGGGCGATGATAGCGAGCTGTGCGATGCGGAGCATGGTTAAGTCCTTTCGGTTTGCGTCGGCGGGCAGCTAGAGGCTACCACGCACCGGCCGGCCGGTGCGTAGCGCCGGCAGCGAGCGCGGCCTATGCGTCGGTATGTTCCGGCAGCCTGCTGGGCGGCGGCGATCTCCTGCGGGCTGGGAGAGGCGGCCGCTGGCATGCTCACAGCACCAGCCGGCAATGTGGACACAGCGCGTCTCCGGCGTCATCGACCGGGATCACGACACGCTCGCAGCGCTCACACCAGCAGTGACGCGACATGAGGGCGCCGACGATTGTGCGCTGGTATTCTATCAGGATACCCAGCGCTTCCTCACTCACATCG
>JAKANU010000343.1 GCA_021812315.1 Pseudomonadota bacterium | reverse complement strand
GTCAACCGTTGCTGCGGGTCTGGAAAAGCGGACATTGTCGATTTACGGATGTTACGGTAAACGAGTATGCGCAGGTTAGTGGACGGCTGGTTGAAGTCGCCGGCGATCTGGATCATTTGGACAGCCCCAATCTCGATCACTGGCTGACCAAGCAGAACCGATACACAACAGCCGAAGCGATCAGCTTATTCGAGGGACGGGCATCGGCCGTGCCTCCACGACTCTTCGGCAGTGCGCTGGAGCGGCGCATGTGGATCAAGCGGCATTTTTGGAAGTTCCCCGCGAGATATACGTTTTTGTTTCTCTACCACTTGCTGGTGGTCGGCGCCTGGCGCGCCGGACGGGTGGGCTGGATCTGGTCTCACCTCCGCACGGAGGTGTACCGCCTGTGGGAGTACAAACAGTTCGAAATGAAGCGAATGGGTCATGTACCGCTGAATATCCCGATACACCCCGGGACACCGGATCCTAGGGTCCCGAACTACGACTAATCCTTGTGGGGGGTGGCCGGCGTCAACTGTAGGTTTCAGCGTCGAGGGTTGATTGTCGCTGGACACGATTCGATGGGCTGCCCAGCGTGTCGAGTACTCGTACGCTCATGGTCCCTGACCATCCTCACCGCCCGTTCAGATAGTGCAACGATTCTTTCGCACATTTGATTGCGGCGGTTCGGTCTGATCGTCAGGCCGCTGCCTCCTCTCGAACCGGATTCTGCAAGCTCTCCATTGTGTAACGGCGCTTGCCCCAGCGGGTCGAGTCGGAATTTTCTTTCTACTGGCGAGAGATGCAGTGCGTCGCTCCGCGAAGGCTAGTTAGATTAGCGAAACCAATTGTTCTAGGTACTGCTTGGCATCTGGACCGCCCTCATCAGGCGCCCACGGCGCCAGATCCTTCGGATGGCTAGGGTCAAATGGGCCTGCTTTGACCTCAAGCAAAACGCAGCCAGGCTTCAAGGCAATGACGGTGTGCCACGTGTTGGCTGGTACTTCAGCACCAACGGCCAAATCTTCACTGCTTTTGTCTGAGCCGAAGCGGGCAGCGCCAGTCACCTTACCCTGCTCATCGAAGGTCATCAATGCCATCAATCCACGAACGGCAATCAGCAACTCATCTCTGGGGTCGATAGAATGCCTGTGAGGGCGGATGTAGCTACCCGGCTCAATGGCGTTGAACAAGCGCTGGCACGGGTCTTCATAGGTTTCGTGAACGTTGCGATGCTGACGTTTGCGTGGGTTGGCTTGGGCTTGAACAGTCAGGCCATCCAAGTAATCTGCGCTGAAAACCTTCATGGTTGCCCTGTCTTTATCGCAGAAGTGCAGCCACGATCTGCTGTACGGTGTTGTCGACCGCAAATTCGCGCTCAAAGAACGCGGTGCAGCGAGCAGATAAGCCTGAATCAGTTTCGATTTGATCCAGCAACTTTTCTGTCAGTAGCAGGAGTTCGTCCATTTGGTTGGTCTCGCACACCTGACCAACGTGTTCATCTCGGATCATCTGGGCGAGGTCATTGCCCGCGTTGATATTAGCTAACACAGGCAAGCCACTCTGCATGTACGTCAGGAACTTGCCAGGAATGTTGTGTGACTTGTGCCGTGGGTCAAGTGCCACAATGCCTGCGTCGCACTGGGCGTAGAGGTTAGGAATTTCGTCGGGGTCTATCTCGTCAAAGAACACCACATTGTCGAGTTGCCGCAACTGAGCAGCGGCCTTGAGTCGAGTTGCATCGCTGCCACGCCCCACAAACAAGAAGCCGACGTCTGTTCGACTGCGCAGCTTTTCGGCCAAATCCAGCAAGATGTCCATACCTTGGGCAACACCCATGTTGCCCGCGTACACGAACACCGTACGGCCCGCCAGTGCGGTCTCATCGACTCGGATGGAGCACCGCACCTGCGCAGGCCTGTCCAACCAGTTTTGCAGCACTTGCAACTCTCGCCCTGGCTGCTTCAGCCATGGGTCGAAATACTTTCGGTTGCCAGGCGTTTGTACGCCGATCACGTCGGCAACGGAGTACTGGTAGCGCGCAATCGCATCAAAAAAGCGATAGGGCAGGCCCCGGCCCATCAAGCCCATGTCCACCGCCCACTCGGGGAAGATGTCGCGGATGATCAGGTAACTCTTGCAACCACTCGATCGTTTAAGCGCACTGACCAATGGCCCGTGGGAGATGGATGGGGAGTACCAAACTACACCATCCCAGCGTTCCATAGCCAACGGGCTCTTGCGCAAGTTCCGCAACATGGCAAACGGCATGGCCAACTCAGCCAGCGTGCGGCGCACGTAGCCAATGTCTTTGGTTCGGGGGGCTTTCAGTCGCAGTACTTGCGCGCCGTCAAATTCCGCCAGCCGCCAGTGTTCAAGCTGATCGGCTGAAGGCAGCAGTACGCACAAGGCGTGTCCTTGTCGTGCAAACTCACGGCACAAGTCTCGCAGCTGTACTGCACCGGATGAGCGTAAGGGCGGGAAGGTGTCCGAAATCAGGGCAATTCGCATCAACCCGTACTCAATACTTCTTCCACACCACTCGGTTCACGTAGTCGGTATAGCTGTGAATGATGCGCACCACCTTGTCGCTTACGTTGGGCATGCTGTAGTCGGCCACCAGTCGCAAACCGCGGTCACCTCCTCGTGGCTGTGTGGCCAGTATGGCTAGGCCCTGGCGCACGCGCTCCATTTCCAGGCCGACCATCATCACGGCGGCTTCTTCCATGCCCTCGGGGCGCTCGTGCGCTTCGCGCAGGTTCAGCGCAGGAAAATTGAGGATGGATGATTCTTCGTTGATGGTGCCACTGTCTGACAGTACAGCGCTTGCCTGCATTTGCAGATTCACATAGTCGTGAAAGCCCAAGGGTTTCATCAGCCGAACCAGCGGGTGGAACTTTGCGCCTGTAGCGTCTACGCGCTTCTGTGTGCGCGGGTGCGTAGACACGACCACCGGTAGTCGGTGGTCTTCGGCCACCGAATTCAGCACCGCCACCAGTTTGGTGAACGACTTGTCTGACTCGATGTTCTCTTCCCGGTGGGCGCTGACCACAAAGTAATGCTCGGGTTGCAAATCCAATCGGTTCAGGGCGTCTGACGCCCTGATTTGTGGCAGGTAATGGTTTAGGACCTCGTACATGGGGCTGCCGGTCTTGATGACCTGATCGGGGGGCAAGCCCTCACGCAGCAGGTAGTCCCGCGC
>JAKANU010000342.1 GCA_021812315.1 Pseudomonadota bacterium | reverse complement strand
GATCTGTTGTCCGAACTCATGGGTAAGGCGCGAGGATTCACTTCCGATGATCGCGCGCGCCTGGCAGCCTTGATTGGAGATGTCGTCAGTGGCTTGCTCCCGCGCTATCGCGCGTTGGCCGAGCGTGGCCAGATTGAGCTTTCCTGTACACCGCACACGCATCCGATTGCGCCGCTGTTGCTCGACTTTGCCAGTGCGCGCGAGGCCGTGCCTGATGTCACGCTTCCCCGCGAGCCGGCGTACCCCGGAGGCCGGGTCCGAGTCCAGGCCCAGATCGACAGCGCCAAAGAAATTCACGCGCGTCACTTTGGCCGCCCGCCCGGTGGCCTGTGGCCAGGCGAAGGTGCTCTGTCGGAGGCGTTTCTGCGGCTCTTGCCCGACGCCGGATTTGGCTGGAGCGCTTCAAGTGAAACAGTGTTGGCGAATTCGCTGCGCGCGAGCGGACAAGCGACACTCTCACGCAGCGAGTACCTGTATCGTTCGTATCGGGCCGATGCCGCGCCGGCAGTAGCGCTATTCTTTCGTGACGAACCTTTGTCGGACCTGATTGGTTTTGAGTACGCCAACTGGGACGGGCGCGACGCTGCGACTGACTTCCTTTCAAAACTCGCTGTGGTGCGCAAGCAGGTGCCTGCTGGCGATACGGGGCTGGTCAGCGTGATGCTTGACGGCGAGAACGCCTGGGAGTTTTACCCCTACAACGGCTACTTCTTCCTGGATGCGCTCTACGGTCTGATCGAGACGCAGAGCTGGCTGCGCACGACGACATTTTCCGACCATATCGATAGCAGCGGACAGCGTCCGCGCGATCTGTCGCGCTTGGTGGCCGGCTCCTGGGTCTACGGAACGTTTTCGACCTGGCTTGGCGCGGCGCAAAAGAATCGTGCCTGGGATCTGTTATGCCAGGCCAAACAGAACTTTGACCGCTTTGTTGCGACCCCAGGCGTCGACCAGAACCGGGTCGCGCGGGCCCAGGCGCAGTTGGGCGTGTGCGAGAGCTCGGACTGGTTTTGGTGGCTTGGTGAAGACGACACGCGCCCTGGAGTGCTGAGCTTTGATGAACTCTATAGGAGCAATCTCTCCGAACTCTACCGGTTGCTTGATCTGCCACCGCCGCCGAGTCTGCGCCAGCCGCTGGCGCAGGACAACTCATGGGACCCTGGTGCGGGCTCCATGAGGCGGGCGAGCGGTTGAAAGGTTCGTGGCGTCGCCGCCCAAGAAAAGGACTAATATTGCCGGAGTACGGCGGTTGGCGTGGTGAACAGGTGTCATATTGTCGAGCGAGGGCTTAGCATGCCAGGTACGGCGTTTCATCTCGAGGTTGTCCCGAAAATTCCAGCCAAGCTGGCGCGTCTCAACGAGATCGCCAATAACCTGTATTACAGCTGGGACCGCCCCACGCGCACCCTGTTTGCACGGCTGCATTCAAGCTTGTGGAATGCCGTCGGGCACAGCCCGAAAGCCTTTCTCAAGCGCGTCGATCAGACCCGCCTGGAGGCAGCGGCGGAGGACCCCGTGTTTCTGGGAGGATTGGCGAAGGTTCTCTCGGCTTTCGACACCTACATGGGCGAGCCGATCAGGCACGACGGGCTACAGCAACTGCGCAGCAACGATCTTGTGGCCTACTTCTGTCTGGAATTCGGCTTTCACGAGAGCCTGCCGATTTACTCTGGCGGTTTGGGCATCCTCGCTGGGGATCATTGCAAAGCGGCGAGTGATTACGGCTTGCCCTTCGTGGCTGTGGGACTGTTGTACCGGCAGGGCTACTTTCAGCAGACGCTTGATGGTGACGGGCGCCAGACAGCACACTACAAGGACTCGGACTACGATGACTTGCCGATCACGGCTGTGGCTGGCGGCGATGGCGCCGAACTGTGCGTCGACGTGTGGCTGGCCGACCGCTTTGTGAAGGTCAAGGCTTGGCAAGCTCAAGTGGGTCACATTCGCCTGTTGCTGCTCGATACCGACCTGGAGCAGAACACTGCGCATGATCGCGCTATCACGCACCGTCTCTACGGTGGTGATCGAACCACGCGCATCGAACAGGAGATCATCCTGGGCATGGGAGGTCCGCGCGTGCTTGACGCGCTGGGGCTCAAACCCACGGTGTGGCACATGAACGAGGGTCATGCCGCCTTTCTGGTGCTTGAACGGGTCCGTGAAATGATCGGCGCCGACCTGGATTTTTCTTCAGCCCTGGAGGCGGTGGCGTCCAATACCATCTTCACGACGCATACGCCGGTGCCGGCGGGCCACGACCACTTTGCGGACGAGATGATCCGCTACTATTTCGGGCATTGCTGTGAAGACGTCCGCACCGACATCGAGGCGCTGCTGGCCCTCGGTCGGGTGCCCGGTGGAAGCGATTTCAACATGACCGCGCTGGCCCTGCGCGGTTCGCGTTTTCACAATGGCGTCTCGCGTATTCACGGGGGTGTTTCGGCGGAAATGCTGGCCGGCATGTGGCCGCAGATCGAAGCCGAAGAAAACCCGATGCAATACGTGACCAATGGAGTGCACGCGCCGACCTTTTTGTCCGCAGACTGGCACGAACTTTACGACCGCTTCCTGGGACCGGGTTGGGTGCATCGTTTGGGTGATCGGCATTGCTGGGAGAGCGTCTACTCGATTCCGGACAACCAGTTCTGGAACGTGCATCAGTCGCTGAAAGCGCAGATGCTGCATCTGGTGGTGCACCGCATTGCCGCACAGCACGCCCGCAACCATGGCTCCGAGGCGCATCTTGACCGCATGCTGCGCTTTGCCAATCCGGACAACCCAAACATTCTGACAATTGGCTTTGCGCGACGCTTTGCCACCTACAAGCGAGCCGCGCTGCTGTTCGAGAACCTCGAATGGTTGCGACAAATCGTTTGTGATCCGAAGCGACCGGTGTTGTTCATCTTTGCCGGCAAGGCACATCCGGCGGATGAGCCCGGCCAGAAGTTGATTCGTCGGGTTGCCGAAGTAGCCCAAATGCCCGAGTTTGAAAGTCATATCCTGCTTGTCGAGGGGTACGACCTGCAACTCGCCCGGCGGCTGGTCTCAGGGGTTGATGTGTGGCTGAATAATCCGCTGTATCCGCTGGAGGCGTGTGGCACTTCAGGAATGAAGGCTGCCATCAATGGTGTTCCGAACCTCTCGGTACTCGATGGCTGGTGGGGTGAAGGCTTCGATGGCATCGTAAAG
>JAKANU010000341.1 GCA_021812315.1 Pseudomonadota bacterium | reverse complement strand
CACCCACTGCTGGCGCCAGCGCCACGGCGCGTGAGCGCGTGCCAGACGCCAGGCCTCGGAGCGCTGGAACGCCGTCGATTGCGGGTCCAGACGCGCCATCACGGCAATGCGTGCCACAAAATACAACTGCAGGGCCAGCACTGCCGCGAGCGTCAGGAGCAGCCAGCGCCACAATGCCTTCATGTCGGGCTCGCCAGCAGCGTGCGCAATTCGGCCAGCACCTGTTGTGAGGGCGCCCGCACGCCGCGCCAGATGGCAAAGGCCTCGGCCGCCTGTTCCACAAGCATGCCCAATCCGTCGCGCGCCAGCGCGCCGCCATTCTGAGCCCAACGCAGGAACGCTTCAGCCGGCGGTCCGTACATCAAATCGTAGGCCAGCGCGCCGGGCTTGAGGACGCTGGCACTTACCGGCACGCCCGCGCTCCCCAGGCTGCTCGATGTGGCGTTGATCACAATATCAAAAGTGCCTTGAAATGCCCGCAGACCCTGCGCAAACAGCTCTGTTTTTTGTAGCATGGCAAGGCTGCGATGACGCTCGACCAGGGCCCGGGCGCGCTCGATCGTCCGATTCGCCACGGTCAGGCTCGCGGGCCGCGCCAGCAACAGCGGCCCCAGCACGCCGGCGCCGGCGCCGCCCGCGCCAAGCAGCAGCACGCGCTGCCCAAGCAGCGCTACCGCGGCGTTGTGCTCGATGTCCCGGACCAGGCCGATGCCATCGGTGTTGTCGGCGCTGATGCACCCCTCATGAAAGCTCAACACGTTGGCCGCGCCAGCCAGCGCCGCGCGCTCGCTCAGGCGCTGCGCCAGCGCGGCAGCTGCAAACTTGAATGGCACCGTGACATTGCAGCCGCGTACGCCGGCACCGGCCAGGGCGCGCAGGGTCGGGGCGAGCTCACCAATGGGCACCAGGCGCTTGTCGTAGCGCAGGCTCTGGCCGGTCAGTTCGGCGAAGCGCGTGTGAATCCACGGCGATTGGCTGTGTTCGATGGGGTGGCCGATGACGCAGTACTGGTCTTCACTCATGGTCAGTTGGCGCTGAGTTTGGTCTCCAGCGTTTCTTCGCGGGTGAACTTGAAGCGCGAGACGACCCAGATCTGCTCGGCCTGGCGGCGCATCGCCGGGCTGAAGCGGCCAAACGGTCCGGCGCTGCGCACGATGGCTTCGGCACGCCGGTCCAGCGCGCGGTTGCCCGAACTCTCGACGAGCTCGATCTTGTGCACGTGGCCGTCAAAATTCACCGTCACGCCCATGGTCAGCTCGCCGTAGAGCTTCTTGCCGGCAAGCTCGGGGAAGTTCTCCGTTCCCTTGTCTTCGATGGTGCGGCGCAGGTGATCGTAGTAGATGGCGTACACCTCTTCGCGCGTCGAAGGGCTGATGTAGCGCTTGCGCGGACGCGAGTTCTCCAGGTTGATGCGGCGCTCGATTTCGGCCAGCAGCTTGATCAGCTGACGCCTTTTTTCCTCGCGCTGAACCTGATCCGCCGAGAGGTTGGCCTGGCGTGGCTCCGGGGGCGCGAAGGTGGCGAGCTGGCGCTTGATCTGCGCCAGCAACTGGGTTTGCTGCTCGCGCATTTGCTGCAACTGACGCTGGATCTGTTCCTCGGTCTCCTCGCCAACTTCAGTCAGCATCGATGGTGGCAGGGGGCTGGTGGCACGCGCGCGTTCGGCCTGGCCGCCGCCGCCCATGTTGGCCTGGGCGATGGCCTGCGCCTTGAGCGGGCGCTCGTTGGTGTGGGCGTTGACCAGAATGACTTCCAGCGGCGTGTCCTCGAACACCCGGTTGAAGGTCTGCGGGTCAACGAAGCGCAGGGTTAGCGCCATGGCGTGAATCCCGATGGACAGACCCAGCGCGATTTGCAGGGGGGTGAGGCTGCGCAGGTTCACGGCACCACGGATTCAGTGACTTCGGTCGGCGCCGGAACCTCGGCGTCGTCAAGATCTACGCTGATGGCCAGCGGACCGCTGATGTCGCTGTGGCCCTCGTCCTCGTCGGCTTCCTCGGCAGCGGCGCCCTGATCGACGGCATCGGTATCCAGATGCGCCAGCAGCGTGGCACTGACGTCGAGCGTGATCAGGTCGATTTCCCCCAGGCGCACGCGCACGCGCGCGCCGCGCGGCAGGTTCGCCGCCCCGGGCAATGGCAGCACCAGCGGCAGCGTGTCGGCGCGCGCCAGCGACTCGCGAATGATGGTGGCGTCGATTTCGGCAAGGCCGTTTTGCTGCACGTAGCGCAGCGTCCAGAAACGCTCCATGACGCCCTGAAAGCCGTTGTACGCGGTGTAGGCGGCGTCGAAACTCGAAATGATGGCAAACAGTTCGGCGTCCTTGGGCCGAAATGCAGCCGCCAGGGCGGCGGTCGCGCCGTGGCGGGCGCAGGCGATGATCTGCCACTGATTCACCAGGTCGGTGTAGCGGCGCAGCGGCGAGGTGCTCCAGGCGTAGCTGGCCACACCCAGGCCGGCGTGCGGCAGGGCCTTGGTGCCCATGCGCACCTTGACCCCGGGTAGCAGGGAGGCCTGGCTGCGGTAGATGGCGGGTACGCCAAGCTCGGCCAGCCAGCCGCCCCAGGTGCTGTTGGCCAGGATCATCGCCTCGGAGACGATCAGGTCCAGCGGCGCGCCGCGCGAGCGCGTGCTGATCTGCACCTGTTCGGCGCCGGTGGGTGACGCTGCGGCTTGAGTCGGGTCGGTCGGGAGCAGTTTGAAACTGTAATCGGGCCGGTTGAAGGTCTCGGGCTTGCCGCGCACGAGCTCGCGTCGGGCCTTCAGATGCTTCGCCAGACGATATAAAAATGATAGCTGCTCACGCTGCTGCGATGCGCTCTGCGGGTCATTTCGATGTGAGAATCCGGGGTCTTCGAGCCATTCCTGGGTGACGATGGCATCGATCTGGTCGTGGCGCAGATTGGCCTGGATCGGTACCCGTTCGAGCCGCGTCTGGCTGTCCTTGATCTCCAGCGTGGCTTCGTCAAGGCTCAGGTAGAGCGAGACCGCCGGGCATTCCCGCCCGGCCTGCAGGGTGTAGCTTTGCACGAGCTCGTCGGGCAGCATGGTCAGCTTGGAGCCGGGCATGTACACCGTGGACAGACGCGAGCGGGCGATCTGATCGAGCGCACTGTCCCGGGTGATCGCCAGCCCCGGCGCGGCGATGTGAATGCCCAGCAGCACCTCGCCGCTGCCCAGCCCCTGCACCGAAAGTGCATCGT
>JAKANU010000040.1 GCA_021812315.1 Pseudomonadota bacterium | reverse complement strand
GTGCAGCGCAGCCAGGCGCAGATTGCACAAGCACAGGCCGAACTGCGCAACGCGCAGGCCAACTTTGACCGGACTCGCGATTTGCAACAGAAGGGCTTTGTCAGCAAGGCCGCGCTCGACGCCGCCGATTCGCAACTCAAGGGCGCACAGGCCGGTCGTGATCAGGCCAGCGCCGCGGCTCGCCAGTCGGCGCTGGCGCAGGGCTTTACCCGCGTCACCGCACCGTTTGAAGGCTGGGTGCAGCAAACCCATGTGGAGGCTGGCGATCTGGCCGTGCCCGGTCGGCCTTTGCTGACCCTGTACGCGCCAACGCCGCTGCGCGCCGTGGTTCAGGTGCCCGTCTCACGCGCCTCACTGGCACGTTCAGCCGATGCCGTCGAAGTCCAGGTGCAAGCGGGAGCATCCGCCGCGAAGTGGATTCGCCCCGTGGCCAGCAGCACGGTGCCTGCGGCCGATGCCGTATCCCAGACCATTGAGTGGCGCCTGGAACTGCCGGCCGATGTCAACAAGCTCATGCTGCCAGGTCAACAGGTGCGCGTGCGCTTCGTCGGTCACCAGATCGAGCGCCTGGTGGTTCCCGCATCAGCCGTGCTGCGCCGCGGCGAGTTGACCGCGGTCTATGCCGTCTCCGACAAGGGCTTTGCCCTGCGCGCGGTACGACTTGGTGCCGACCACGGAGCCGACGGGGTGGAAATTGTGGCTGGGCTGATGCGTGGCGAGCGCGTGGCGCTGGACCCGATCAAAGCCGGACTGGCCGGCGCGCGCGCGGGCGCAGGACAGTGAGCGCAGCATGACGAACCCAGCCAAACTCGGCGTCTCCGGGCGCATCGCCGCCGCCTTTCAGGATAACCCGCTCACGCCCCTGCTCGCCTTGGTGGCGCTGCTGCTCGGTCTGTTTGCGGTGCTGGTCACACCACGCGAGGAAGAGCCGCAGATCAACGTCACGATGGCCAATGTGCTGATCCCGTTTCCGGGCGCCAGCAGCGCCGACGTGCAGAACATGGTGGCACGCCCGGCCGAGCAGGTGCTGAGCCAGATTGCCGGCATTGAGCACACCTATTCGGTGGCGCGCCCGGGCCTGGCCGTGCTGACGGTGCAGTTCAAGGTCGGCGTGGCGCGAACCGAGGCGCTGGTGCGCTTGTACGACGTGCTCAACGCGAATCAGGACTGGCTGCCACGCGATCTGGGTACGCTCAGTCCGATTGTCAAGCCCAAGGGCATCGACGACGTGCCCGTGGTTGCCGTGACCCTGTCGAGTGCGCAGACACTGCCCGCCTCCGAGCTCGAACGCGTGGCACATGCGGTGGAAGCTGAAATCAAGCGCGTGCCTGGCACGCGCGAGGTGCAGACCATCGGCGGGCCGGGGCGCAGCATCCATGTCTGGCTCGATCCGGTGCGCCTGCGCGAGCGCGGCGTTGACCTGCTCTCGCTCAAGCAGTCGCTTGCGGCTTCGAACTTTGGCATGCCCGCTGGTGCCGTGCTGGACAACTCCGGCAAGACCGCGCAGATGCTCAGCGTCGAGGCCGGTGAGTTCTTGCGTTCGGCCAAGGATGTTGGCGATCTGGTGGTGGGCGTCAGCAAGGGCTTGCCGGTGTATTTGCGCGAGGTGGCACGCATTGAGGACGGTGCCCAACAGTCGCAGCGCTATGTGTGGTTCACGCCGGGCGCGGCCTCGCCGCAACTCGGGGCTGTGCAGCCGGCGGTGACAATCACCGTGACCAAGAAGCCCGGCGAGAACGCGGTCGACGTTTCGCGCGCCGTGCGCCAGCGTGTGCAAACCCTGGGCAACACGGTGATTCCGGACAACATCCAGACCACCATCACCCGTGACTACGGCGAAACCGCGGCCGAGAAAGCCAACAAGCTGATCCAGAAACTGGCGTTTGCCACCGGCTCGGTGATCCTGCTCGTGGGCCTGGCGCTGGGTCGGCGCGAAGCGGTGATTGTCGGTACCGCCGTGATCCTGACGCTGACGGCGACGCTGTTTGCCTCCTGGGCTTGGGGTTTCACGCTGAACCGCGTATCCTTGTTTGCGCTGATCTTTTCGATTGGCATCCTGGTTGACGACGCGATCGTCGTGGTCGAGAACATACATCGCCACCAGCAACTCACGCCCGAGACCGCGCTGCGCAAGATCATTCCGCGTGCCGTCGACGAAGTTGGCGGTCCGACCATCCTGGCCACGCTGACGGTGATCGCCGCCTTGTTGCCGATGGCCTTCGTCTCCGGCCTGATGGGGCCCTACATGAGCCCGATTCCGATCAATTCGAGTCTGGGTATGGCCATTTCCCTGGCCATTGCCTTCACCGTCACGCCCTGGCTGGCGCTCAAGCTGATGCAGCATCATCATGCCGCGCACGCTGCTCCCCACAAGACAAGCCGACTCGGCAACGCGTTGCAATCCTTGTTTGCGCGAGTCCTCACACCGCTGCTGCACAGTGCGCGCAAGCGCTGGTTCTTGCTGTTGGGCGTTCTGGTGGCGCTGCTGCTGTCGGTGGGTTTGACCCTGGTGCAGTGGGTGGTGATGAAGATGCTGCCGTTTGACAACAAGAGCGAGTTCCAGGTGGTGGTGGAGATGCCCGCGGGCACGCCGCTGGAAAACACCGCCGCCACGCTGCAGGACCTGGGCGCCTTCCTGGCCCGGCAACCCGAGGTGCAGAACCTGCAGGCTTACGCGGGCACGGCCTCGCCGATCACCTTCAACGGCCTGGTGCGGCAATACTACATGCGCGCCGAGGCCGAGCAGGGCGACTTGCAGGTCAACCTGATCGACAAGCACCACCGCAGCGAGAAGAGCCACAACATTGCACAGCGTCTGCGCCCGGAGCTGGAACAGATCGGGCTGCGCCACGGCGCCCGCGTCATGGTCGTCGAGGTACCGCCGGGGCCGCCGGTGATGGCACCGCTGGTGGCCGAAGTTTATGGCCCGGACGAGGCCGGGCGCCAGCAACTGGCGAGCCGGATCGCGGCTGCTTTCAGTGCCACGCCCGACATCGTTGGCGTCGACTCGTCGCTCAAGGAAGATGCACCGCGAGCCTACCTGCGTGTGCGCCGCCAGCGCGCCGAATCGCTGGGCATCCCGGTTGCAGTGGTGGCACAGACCACGGCCATGGCGCTCTCGGGCTCGGACGCCGCCTACCTGCACGATGCGCAAAGCAAGTACCCGGTGCCCGTGCGCCTGCGACTGCCCCAAAGTGCGCAGATCGGACTTGATACGTTGCTGGCGATGCCCCTGCGTGCCGCCAATGGCCAGATGGTGCCGCTGTCCGAGCTGGTGGAGGTCGAGCGTGGCAGCATCGACAAGCCACTGTTCACCAAGGACCTGCAGGGCGTGAGTTATGTTTTTGGCGACATGGCGGGCAAGCTCGACTCGCCCCTGTACGGCCTGTTTTCGATCCGCGGCAAGCTCGCCAACGCCACGCTGCCCGGCACTGGCGAGCTCGGCGAGTACTGGATCCGCCAGCCGTCCGACCCGTACCGCCAATACGCGATCAAGTGGGACGGCGAATGGCAGATCACCTACGAGACGTTTCGCGACATGGGCGCAGCCTACGGTGTCGGCCTGGTCCTGATCTATCTCTTGGTGGTGGCGCAATTCCGCTCCTACCTGACACCGCTGGTGATCATGGCGCCGATTCCGCTGACCATCATCGGCGTGATGCCGGGACACGCGCTGCTGGGCGCGCAGTTCACCGCCACGTCGATGATCGGCATGATCGCGCTGGCCGGCATCATCGTGCGCAACTCGATCCTGCTGGTCGACTTCATTGAGCTGCAGTGCAGCCGCGGCGTGAGCTTCAAGGACGCGGTGGTGCAGTCTGCCGCCGTGCGTGCCCAGCCAATCGCGTTGACCGGGCTGGCGGCCATGATCGGCGCGTTCTTCATTCTCGATGATCCGATCTTCAACGGGCTGGCGGTGTCGCTGATCTTTGGCATATTTGTCTCCACCCTGCTGACCCTGGTCGTCATCCCGGTGCTGTACTACGCGCTGTATCGGCGTCGGCTTGAAGCCTGTGAGGCGGCGCTTGCGCCGCACGAACAGCCAGGCTGAGGTTCCCCTTTTTATTAACTGCAAGGAGTATTTTGATGAATGTTGAACGCTATATCCGTGTCATTGCCGGCCTGTTTGTAATGCTGTCGCTGGCCCTTGGAATTGAGGGCAGTCCGATCTTCTACAGCCCCTGGGCGCTGGCCTTTACGGCCTTTGTTGGCGTCAACCTGTTTCAGTCGGGTCTGACCAACTGGTGCCTGATGGGCACCATTCTGAAGAAGCTCGGCGTGCCCGAATCCGCGGCCAGCTGCGCGCGCTAAACGGGGGAAGCTGCCGTGAGCGAAAAAACCATTCACGTGAAGCTGCAACAGCAGCACGATTACCGCTTTGACATCCGCTTTGACGATGCCATGCCGGTGCTGACCAGCGATGAGCCCGCGCCACTGGGCACCGGCTTGGGCCCATCACCGGCGCAGTTGCTGGCCGCGGCGGTGGGCAACTGCCTGGCAGACTCCCTGCTGTTTGCCTTGCGCAAATTCAAGCAGTCGCCCGAGCCCCTGGGCTGCGAGATCAGGGCCGAGATCGGCCGCAATGCCGAAGGCCGGGTCCGCGTGCTGCAAATGACAGCGAACTTGAAGCTGCGCGTCCCGGCAGCCACGCTGGCATACCTGGACCGCGTTCTGTCGCAGTTTGAAGCCTTCTGCACGGTCACACAAAGCGTTGGCCAGGGCATCCCGATCACTGTGGAAGTTTTCGACGCCCTGGGCGCGAAGCTGAAGTGAAGCGCGTGACGACTTTTCGGAGACAGCGATGACGGTACTGATGAATGCTTCGGCGCGCACCGACGTGCTCAATCGCTTGCGCCGAGCCGAGGGCCAGATCCGGGGCGTGCAGCGCATGATCGAAGAAGGCGAGAGCTGCCTGAAGATCGGGCAGCAGTTCTCCGCCGTGCGCAAGGCACTCGACAGCACCTACCTGCGCATGACCATGTGTTTCATGGAGCAGGAACTCGATGAGTGCCTGCAACCGGACGACACGCAAAAGACCGGTCTTGAGCACATGCTCAAGGACATGGAAACCTTGCTCGCCCGCATGGGCTGAAGGCCGGTCCTCGCCATGGCGATGGCCGGCGCGGCGGTCTATGCGCCGGATGTGCTCAGGCGCTGACGCAGCCGGCCAACCAGCGCAGCCAGCGCCGGGTCTGGCAACGCGTCGGCGGCGGCGACCGGGGCCGCCAACTGCGCGCGAATCAGGCGCTCGAGCGTCTGCGCCTGCGCCATGACCGGGCCGAAGAAGCGCGCCTGGGTGCCAACAGCCAGCAGCAGCGTGGGGAAGTCCTCGATCTCCAGCGGTTCGAGCAAATCCGCTTCGTCCTCCACGTCAATCCACAACAAATGCGCCTGTGCAAAGCGCTGCTGCATCTGTTCGAAAACGGCGCGGTAGTCGCGGCAGACCTCACACCAGTCGGCACACAGGCAGGCGACCAGCAGGGAATCGGGGGGCGTGCTGCTCAGCATCGACGAGGGGTGGCGATCGCAAAAATCATTATGCGAGTTTAGCCATTAGCAAATTCGAAAACGGTAGTTTGAATTTCCCGCCGCGTCGCCCACAATCTGCCGCACCGCGTGACACACGCTTGCCCGATGCTCAGGATATTGCATGGATTCAAAACAAATAGTCTCGCTAACGCTTGCTGCACTTGCGTTGACAGCTACCAATTTCGTAGCAGCTCAAACCACGCTGTTGAACGTTTCGTACGATGTGGCGCGTGAGTTCTACAAGGACTACAACGCCGCGTTTGTGGCTCACTACAAGAAGACTACCGGCAAGGACGTCAAGATCGATCAGGCGCATGGCGGCTCCAGCGCCCAGGCGCGCGCCGTCAACGACGGATTGGAGGCCGACGTGGTGACCATGAACACCACCACCGACATTGAGTTTCTGGCAAGCAATGGCGTCGTGGCCAGGGACTGGGCCAAGCGCTTTCCCGGCAACGCAGCGCCGACAAGTTCGACCATGCTCTTCCTCACACGCAAGGGCAACCCGAAGAACATCAGGGATTGGGATGATCTGGTCAAACCCGGGATGCAGGTGATTGTGGTCAACCCCAAGACCGGCGGCAACGGCCGCATGGTGTATCTGGCGGCCTGGGGCTATGTGCGCAAGAAGGGCGGCACCGACGCGCAAGCCGCCGAGTTTGTCGCCAAGCTGTTCAAGAACGTTCCGGTGCTGGCCAAGGGTGGGCGTGACGCCACCACCATTTTCCTGCAGCGCAATATCGGCGACGCGCTGGTCACCTTTGAGTCGGAAGTGGTCTCGGTGGAACGCGAGTTTGGCGTTGGCAAGGTGGATGCGGTGCACCCTTCGGTGAGCATCATCGCCGAAAACCCGGTGGCGGTGGTGGAACGCACCGTTGCCAAGAAGGGAACCGCCGAGTTGGCCAAGGCGTACCTCGATTACCTGTATTCCGAGGAGGCGCAGGAAATCGCCGCCAGACACGCGCTGCGTCCACGCTCGAGCGCCATCTTGCAGAAGTACGCCAGCACGTTCAAGCCGATTCAACTTTTTGCGGTGGGCGAATACTTTGGCTCCCTGTCCGAAGCGCAGAAGGTTCATTTCAATGATGGTGGCCAGTTCGACAAGCTTTATGCGGTGAAGTAAATGCGATCAAAGGTAGCGCGCAAGCGCCCGAGTCGCAGGGGGCTACCGGGCTTCGGGCTGACACTGGGCTATACCCTGGTTTACCTCAGTCTGATCGTGCTCATTCCGCTGTCGGCACTGCTACTAAAGACCCTCAGTTTGAGCTGGCCACAGTTCTGGAGTGCGGTGACGGCACCACGCGTGCTCGCTGCCTACCAGCTGAGCTTCGGCGCGTCCCTGGCAGCGGCGTTGCTGAACCTGGCGTTTGGACTGTTGTTGGCGTGGGTGCTGGTGCGTTATTCCTTTCCCGGCAGGAAGATCATCGACGCGCTGGTGGACTTGCCGTTTGCGCTGCCCACGGCAGTTGCCGGCATTGCGTTTACCGCCCTGCTCGCGGGCAACGGCTGGATTGGACAGGTGTTCGAACCACTGGGTGTGAAGCTGGCGTTCAACCGTAACGGCATCGTGATTGCGCTGATCTTCATCGGCTTGCCCTTCGTGGTGCGCACGGTGCAACCGGTGCTGCAGGACCTGGAAAAGGAGATCGAAGAAGCCGCCTCCTGCCTGGGTGCGACGCGCTGGCAGAGTTTTCGCTACGTGATTTTTCCGCCCATCGCACCGGCCCTGCTGACCGGCTTTGCCATGGCCTTTGCGCGCGCCGTCGGCGAGTACGGATCGGTGATCTTCATTGCCGGCAATATGCCCATGGTGTCGGAAATCGTGCCCCTGATCATCATTGGCAAGCTCGAGCAATACGACTACGCTGGCGCGACGGCCGTCGCGGTGGTGATGCTGCTGATCTCGTTTGTCTTGCTGCTGCTGATCAACGCCCCGCAAAGCTGGCAACGGCGACGCTCGGGTGCCTGGGCATGAATACCGAACCGGCCTGGGTGCGCCGCTCCTTGATCGGCCTGGCGCTCGGATTTGTCTTCCTGTTTTTGTTGCTGCCCCTGGCTGCGGTGTTTGCGGAGGCCTTGCGCAAGGGTGTCAGCGCCTATCTGCAGGCGCTGCGCGAACCCGACGCCTGGAGCGCCATCAGCCTGACGCTGCTCACCGCCGCGCTATCCGTTCCGCTGAATCTGGTGTTTGGTGTTGCCGCGGCGTGGTGCATTGCCAAGTACGAGTTTCGCGGCAAGGCGTTCCTTACAACCCTGGTTGACCTGCCGTTTTCGGTCTCGCCAGTGGTCGTCGGTCTGCTCTACGTGCTGGTGTTTGGCGCCAACGGCTGGCTGGGACCGTGGTTGCAGGCGCACGACTTGAAGATCATTTTTGCGCTGCCCGGTATTGTGTTGGCCACGGTGTTTGTCACCTTCCCGTTCATTGCACGTGAACTCATTCCGCTGATGCAGGCGCAAGGTACCGAAGAAGAGCAGGCGGCCCTGGTGCTCGGAGCGAGGGGCTGGCAGATCTTCTGGCACGTGACGCTGCCCAACATCAAGTGGGGTCTTGTCTACGGCGTGATTTTGTGCAACGCGCGGGCCATGGGCGAGTTTGGAGCGGTCTCGGTGGTCTCGGGCCATATTCGCGGACAGACCAACACCATGCCGCTGCACGTCGAGATTCTGTACAACGAGTACCAGTCGGTGGCGGCATTTGCGGTGGCCTCGCTGCTGGCTTTGCTCGCTTTGCTGACGCTGGCGATCCAGTCCGCCGTCGAGTGGCGCTCCGCGCGCGAGCTCGGTAGCGTGGCGGAACAGCCACCGGAGAACGCACTCACGCTGAAGGGATACACCTGATGAGCATCGAAATTCGCAACGTCAGCAAAAGCTTCGGCGACTTTCACGCCTTGCGCGACGTGAGTCTGGATATCGGCTCGGGCGAATTGGTCGCGCTGCTGGGCCCCTCGGGCTGTGGCAAGACCACGCTGTTGCGCATCGTCGCCGGCCTGGAAACCGCGGACGCTGGTAGCATTTTGTTCAGCGGCGAGGATGCCACCGAGGTACACGTGCGAGAGCGCAATGTGGGGTTTGTGTTTCAGCACTACGCGCTGTTCCGGCACATGAGTGTCTTTGACAACGTGGCGTTCGGACTGCGCATGAAACCGCGCGCCATCCGCCCCAGTGAATCGGTGATCAAGCAGAAGGTGCACGACTTGCTGGCTCTGGTCCAGCTCGATTGGCTCGCGGATCGCTACCCGGCACAACTCTCGGGCGGCCAGCGCCAACGCATCGCCCTGGCGCGTGCCCTGGCGGTCGAGCCCAAGGTGCTGCTGCTGGACGAACCCTTTGGTGCGCTCGACGCCAAGGTGCGCAAGGAATTGCGGCGTTGGTTGCGTCGCCTGCACGACGACTTGCACGTCACCAGCGTCTTTGTCACGCACGATCAGGAGGAAGCGCTGGAAGTCGCTGATCGCGTGGTGCTGATGAACGCCGGGCGGGTGGAGCAGATTGGCTCGCCACAGCAGGTCTGGGATCATCCGGCCAGCCCCTTTGTGTACGGATTCCTGGGCGACGTCAACCTGTTTCACGGCCGCGCGCACGAAGGCGAAATGCAAATTGGCGAAAGTGGCCACGGGCTGCGCCTGGTCACGCCGGAGCACCAGCACGCGCAGGACGCCAAGGCTTTTGCCTACGTGCGTCCCCACGACATCGAGGTGCAACGCCTGCCGCCCCTTGCCGACGCAGGCGCTACGCCCCGCGGCATCCTCGCCAAGTTGACCCGGGCCATTCTGGTGGGGCCGGTGGCGCGGCTGGAGTTATTGCCGCTGGAAAACTCGGCAGCAGGTGCGGGCACACTCATTGAAGCGCATCTTCCTGCGCGGGAGTTTCGCGATCTGGATTTGAGAACCGGCGAAACACTGGTGCTAACACCGCGCAAGGCACGGGTGTTTGTAGCATGACCCGTCCGGCCTGTCGTCGCTATGCTATTTATAGCTCACCATGCAATGGCAGCGCGTGTTTCCAGCCATCTTGCCTAGCTCCTGGCATCGGATTGGATGCGCCGCCTGCTGGTCTGTCCGGCCTTCGCGTGAAACATCAGCACCCGCTCCGGCGCGGCGCGGTCACAGCCGTGGCACCGACAGGCGCCACAGGAGCGCGCGCCGCGCTGCACAACCGCGCGCAGCAGGCCCGGCAAAGGCCAACGCAGCAGGCGCACGGCCAGGCTGCGTCGCGCCGTCTGAGGCATCAGCGTCCATAGCGCGTAAACGAAGCACGAGCTGACCACCAGGAACACCAGGACCGATTCCGGAACCATGATCTAGCCCCCCATCCACAGGGTCACGTGATAGGTGGCAAATGCCGCTGCGTAGGCCAGCGCAAAGAGATATACGGCCATGATCACCGGATAACGCCAGGAGTTTGTTTCGCGCCGCACCACCGCCAGCGTGGACAGGCACTGCGGCGCAAACACATACCAGGCCAGCAGTGCATACGCAGTGGCAAGCGACCAGTCCTGCGCAATCACGGGCGACAGCGCCTCGGCCACTGAGTTGTTGGCGCCGGACAGGGAGTAGACGGTTCCGAGGGCGCCCACGGCCACCTCGCGCGCGGCCATGCCCGGCACCAGGGCGATCGAAATCTGCCAGTTAAAGCCAATCGGCGCAAAGACCGTCTGCAGCGCGTGCCCGAGCATGCCCGCCACGCTGTAGGCAATGGCTGGCCCCTGGGATGGGTCCCAGCCCGGGGGCGGTGCCGGGTACGAAGACAGAAACCAGAGCAGGACCATCAACGAAAAGATGATGCCGCCGACCCGACGCAAGAAGATACGCGCGCGCTCCCACAGACCCAAAGCAAGATTGCGCAGGCTCGGAAGCCGGTACGGCGGCAACTCGAGCATCAACGGCTGGTAGCCGCTTTTCATCCACGCGCGCTTGAACACCCAGGCCACCCCCATGGCGCTGACCACGCCCGCAACGTAAAGACCAAACAGGGTCAGGCCACGCAGACTGACCCAGCCAAGGTCGCGCTGCGGAACGAAGGCGCCAATCAGCAGCGCATAGACCGGAAGCCGCGCCGAACACGTCATCAGCGGTGCCACCATGATCGTGGCGAGGCGGTCTTTCCAGTTGGCGATGGTGCGCGTAGCCATGATGCCCGGAATGGCGCAGGCAAAACTTGACAACAACGGAATGAAGGCCCGGCCGGACAGCCCGACCTTGCCCATCAGGCTATCGAGCAGGAAGGCGGCGCGCGGCAGGTAGCCTGAATCCTCAAGCAGCAGGATGAAGAAGAACAGAATCAGGATCTGCGGCAGAAACACCAGCACGCCACCGACACCGGCGATGACCCCGTCGACCAGCAGACTGCGCAGGGGACCGGCGGCCATGTGGCCCACGGTCCAGTCAGCCAGCGCTGCCATCACCGCCCGAATGGCGTCCATCGGCACATTCGCCCAGGCAAAAACTGCCTGAAAGATCAGAAACAGCACGCCAGCGAGCAGCATCAATCCCCAGAGCGGATGCATGACCAGCGCATCGAGCCGGTGCTGGAAGCGCCCCGAGGTCGATGCCCCCGTGGCGACCAGGGCCAGGATGCGGCGAACTTCACGCTGCAGGTCTTCCGACGACGCGCCCAGCGGTTGCGCTGCCTTTCGCTGAGCCGCCAGGGGCTGACCGAGTTGTCGCTGCAATTGATCGAGCAGTTGCAGATGCCCGTCGTGCCGGACAGCGACGGTCTGAACGACCGGGCAACCCAGCTCGGCGGCAAGCCTGACGTGGTCAATGCTTAAGCCCTGGGCGTGTGCCACATCGGCCATGTTCAGAGCCACCAGCATCGGCTTGCCCAGCGCCCTGAGCTCAAGGACCAGACGCAGGTTCATGCGCAAATTGGTGGCATCCACCACGGCAACAATCACATCCGGCGCAGCTTCACCGGCACGGCGTCCCTCGAGCACCTCGAGCATCACCTGTTCATCGGGGGTCGCCGGCGTCAAACTGTAAGCACCCGGCAGATCGACCACCGTCACGGAATGACCATCGGTCATCCGCACCACACCAGCTTTGCGCTCGACCGTGACGCCGGCGTAATTGGCGACCTTCTGGCGCGCGCCGGTGAGCAAATTGAACAGCGCAGTCTTGCCGCAGTTGGGATTGCCCACCAGGGCGATGCTCATGAGGGCATCTCGGGCCGAGATCGCGCTCGCTTCGGACATGGGGACCTCAGGCTGCGCAGACCTCGGGGTGCCTGACCTCGATGCACTGCGCCTCGAGCAGGCGCAAGGCGAACAGGGTCTCGCCGACCTGCACCGCCAGCGGCTCGCGTCCGCCGGGGCCACGGCGCAACACCCGAACCGGCTCGCCAGTGATGAAGCCGAGCTCGCCCAGGCGGTGCAAGGTGGCCGGGCCTACCTCGCCCGAGTTCGCCACCAGGCGCTCCACCAAAGCGTCCGAGCCATTCGGCAATTCAGACAAAACCATGCTTGCAATCCTCCGGAAGGCAGGGCAAATGCGCGCCCTGTAAATGAGATTGTATCTCATTTAGGGCATTTTTGGGGTCAAGAGTTTGACGTAACGCAAGCAATTTTCATTTGTGTTATCCCGGTGAGGTTACACTGGGGTGTTGGATCGAAATTCAAAACAACAGGCATAGCCATGGAAACATCGATTCCGCTCGAGGAGAGCGGCGCGGCGGCGATCGCTGATTTTTCGCACGCTCATTCGCAGATCATTGCCCATTTGATGTCGTTTAGCTGCCTGCCCGGGGCCCTGCAAAGCCCGGCCCTGCAATCCAGCGCACGTCACGTGGCTGCCGAGGCCCTGGCGTTTTTCCATGAAACCATCAACGCCCATCACGTCGAGGAAGAACAGCTGCTGTTCCCCGAGGTGCTGTCGCGGGCTACGGATGGCACGGAACGCGAACAGATCCTGTCGATGATCGAGCAACTATCGCGCGAGCACCGGCAGGTCGAGGCGCTATGGGCCGGACTGGAACCCGCCCTGCAGCAGATCGCCGACGGGCGCAGCCTGGCCCTTGATGGCCAGGCGGTTCAGCAGCTGGTCCTCGACTACGGTGGCCACGCCGCCTTCGAGGAAGCGGAGTTCCTGCCGCTGTGCCGGGAAATTCTGCGCCGCGACCTTGCCCGCGGAGAATTCGCGCCGACCTTAAACGGCCAACTCGAGAAGATTCATTCCCTCTAGCCGGTGAGTTTTCGCATCACGACGCGCCCGGCCATGCGCAGCTTTTGCGCCAGCGTCAGACGCTGAAAATTGGTCTTCACCGCACCCTGCGTAAAGGCGGTGCGTTTACTGTAATCAATCGCCACTTCCACGATCACCGGCTGCCCGGTCTTGGCCGCGGCATTGGCGCCACTGATTTGCGCCTGCAGTTGGCCATCGTTTTCAATCTTCAGATAGACCGCGCCCACCGCGTGCGCCACGCCCTCGATGACCACCGCGGCGAGTTGCGTGCACGGGCTGCGGTTGTAGGTCGTTTGCTGCGCTTGGGCGATTTGTGCCAGTTCACCATCGACAAACACATAGTAGACGATGCCCAGGCGAAGTTGCGTCGCAGTGATGATTTCCATGCAGGTCATGCGAAAGCCGCCGTCACCAACAATGCAGTTCACCGGCACCTCGGGGCGCGCGAGCTTGGCGCCAATCGCCGCCGGGACCGAGTAGCCCATGGCATTGAAGTCGGTCGGAACAATGGCCGATTTGGCGCTGAGGATCGGCATCAGCTCGGCCGTCAGGTAAGTGTGATTGCCATCGTCAACCACGGTCACCGCCTCGGGCGGGTTGGCGTCGCGCAGCGCGTCAAAGAAGCGCGCCGGATTCACCCGCCCCTTGCTGTCATGTGAGTACCAGCTTTCGCGATACGCCTTTTTGTCATTGGCGATGCGTTGGTGCAGCCCTGTGTTGGGATCTTGTGCGGGCATGGCCTGGCGCAGCGCAACCAGCAACTGCGGCAAGACGACACGAGCATCGCCCGCAATGGCTACCTGAGCCGGGTAGTTGGCATTGAGGGCCTTCGGATTAATGTCAATGTGGATCAGTTGTTCGGGAACCGTGACACCAAAGCTGCCGGTCGCAATTTCCGCAAAACGGGTACCAATGGCCAGCATCACATCGCAGTCGGCGAAAGCGTTGCGTGCGGCTGGCACTGCGGCCTGGCCAAAGCCAAAGCCGGCATGCAGCGGATGGCTGGCCGGAAACATAGAAAACCCCTGCAAGGTGGTGCTGACCGGGGCCTGCACATGTTCCGCCAACGCAGTGACTTCGGCCAGGCAATCGCGTGCGCCCCAGCCGATGAACAGGCCGGGCTTCTTCGCGCCCTTGAGCAGGGCCGCGGCCGCGTCGATTTGCGCGGCGTCGGCCGGAGTCGGCGCGGCCGGTGGACTCCAGCTTGGTAAATCACCGACTTCCTGGGCAAACAGCTGCAGGTTCGCCGGCAATTCGATGAACACTGGGCCGGGTTCGCCAGTGGTGGCGACGCGGTAGGCGTCAAACAGCATCGGCACGATGTCCACGTGGCGCTCGATCAGATAGGTGGCTTTGGTAATGCCCTTCATGAACTGGTGCAGGTCCATCTGATGCAGCTGGAACTTCCAGGGAATGTCGGTGCGTACCCCACCGCATATCACCAGCATGGGAACGCCGTCCAGGTACGCCTCACCGATGCCGCTGGCGGCGTGTGTCAACCCGGCAGCGGGCACCACGACCAGGGTGCCTACGGTGTCAGAGAGCCGCGACAAGCCATCGGCCATGAACGAGGCGCCGCCCTCGTGGCTGACCAGCACCGGCTGAATCGACTCCGAATTGTTGAGTTCGTCATACAACTCGGTG
>JAKANU010000340.1 GCA_021812315.1 Pseudomonadota bacterium | reverse complement strand
CTAATTCGAAGCGGAAGACCAGAAGGCCCGCCTCGCACGTCGCCAGAGAAACTGGATTGCCAATGTTGAGTTCGTCCAGGGCAGCGCGTAACCATTGTCAGGCGATGCGTATGTCCAAGCCCGTAAGCTCACAGCCGTTTCATGCCTTGGCCGCTTCCTTGAAAGAAAGCGGCTTGACCACTCATGGTGGGCGCCTGGAGGACATTCTCGGTGGTACATGGACAACCTCGACAGAACTCATTGGCGAGCTTGGCCAGGCTGTGGTGGCCGTTCGCAAAGAGTGCAAGACGCTCAACCCCGCTCAAAAAGCCCTGATCAAGGACTGTCTGCGGCAGGTACGCATCGCCTGGCCTGGCTTTGGCCTATTCAGTTGGTTTCCTTTCAGCAGGTGATTGCTGAATTGCCATGGTTGGCCGATCAGCGCCTCTGCATTGTCATAATCTCCAACATGAAGGCTGCGCCGCTAGCCGCTAATTCGCCGTCGGGTTCATGCCCCCATGGATATTGGCGTCATCCTCGGCGTATTCATAAGGTGCCACGTGACCAGTTTCATGTCACGCATCAGAACGTTGGACCACCACAGTTATCGCACGACAGGAGTAGTGATGAGCAATCCGGTTTATGCCTTGAACCTTTTCGATGTCTCGAACCGGGACGAATACATGGCGTACTCACGCAGGTCCGCCAAAGAGGTGCAAACACACGGCGGTCGCGTCATTGCCCTCGGCAAGTTTCGCGAGGCGGCAGTTGGAGACATCGAGCCCCGTAGCGTGCTCATTCTTGTGGAATGGGCATCCAAGGACGCCTTTGACAGCTACTGCAATGATCCGGCCATTGCCGAATTGCACCCGCACAGAATAAACGGCACGCGCAACTACATCTGGCACCTTTTCGACAAGCTCGAAGACCTCAAGCCCATATTGAAGGACGCCAGGTGACACGCCCAGCAGCCGTTTCACGCCTTCACAGTGTCATTTCACCAACTGATTGAGCTGGATGATCGGCAGCAACACGGCCAGCACGATCAGCATGACGACCACGCCCATCAGCACGATCAGCAGCGGTTTGAGCAGGGTGGCGAGTTGCATGGCGCGGCGCGCCACTTCGGTGCCGAGTTGCCTGGCCGCGCGCTGCAGCATCAGCGGCAACTGGCCGGTCTGTTCGCCCAAGCGCGCAAACATCGCCAGCAGGGCTGGAAAACGCTTTTTCTGCGCCAGTGCCGAGGCCAGCGGCGCACCCTCGCGAACCAGCACCAGCGCATCGAGCGCATCGGCACGCATGGCAGCGTTGGACAGCGTGTCGGCCGCCGCCTGCAGGGCCTTGAGGATCGGCACACCCGCAGCGGCGAGCATCGCCAGCGTGCTGGCGAAACGCGCTGCATTGAAGCCACGCGCGAGTTTTCCAAGCACCGGAAGATTCAGGAACGCAGCATCAAATTTCAAACGAAATTCGGCTTTCAACAAGGCCCAGCGTGCACCAGCAGCTACCAAAACAATAGCAACCAGAAGCAGCCATCCGTAGCTGCGTACAAAGTTGCTGATCCCGATCATGGCCACGGTCAACAGCGGCAAGGCGCGCTTGCCGCTGGCAAACACGTGCGCCACCTGCGGCACCACGTAGGCCACCAGAAACAGCACGATCGCCGCCGCCACCAGCGTCACAATGGCCGGGTACAGGGCGGCACCCACCAGTTTGCCCCTGAGTGCGTGCTGCTCTTCCAGATCATCGGCCAGGCGCTCCAGTACCAGGCCCAGATTGCCACTTTGCTCACCGGCACCGATGACGGCCACAAAGACGTTCGAGAACTCGCCCGGGTGCTGCGCCAGGGCCTTGGCAAAGGTCGAGCCACCATTGACCTCGGCGCGCAAGGTGGCGACCAATTGATGCTCGGGCTCGGATTCGGCCTCCTGCGCCAGTGAACTCAGCGCGCGCTCCAGCGGCAGCCCGGAACCCACCAGGCCAGCGAGCTGGCGCGTCCACACTGCCAGGCCGGTGCCGCCGAAAACGCGCCGCCTCCAGCGACCCGAGCCGCTCGCGCCCGCGTCGCCACCCGAGGTAGCATCGGCGCCAACCGGCTGCACGCTCAAGGGCACCAGCGCCTGCACGCGCAACATCGAGCGCGCCGCACGTGCCGAGTCAGCCTCGATCACGCCGCGGCGTGTGCCGCCGTCATCGCCCATCGCTTCAAAGGAATAGACCGGCACGCTGCGCTCCGGTCAATCGCGCGTCACGCGCACCAGTTCCTCGCGCGAGGTGATCCCGGCGTGCACCAGACGTTGACCATCGTCGCGCATCAGGACCATGCCCCCGGCCAGAGCGGCTGCGCGAATGTCGGCCTCGGAGGCGCGATTGTGAATCTGCGCACGCAGGGCGTCATCGGTCAGCAGCAATTCAAACACGCCGGATCGCCCGGCGTAGCCGGTGTGCCCACATTGCTCGCAGCCAACGGGGTGAAAGGCCTCGGCTGGCGTGCCGGCCAACCGCGCTTGACCCGCGATGACAGACACCTCGGGCTCCAGTTTGCGCTGTTTGCAATGCGGGCAAAGCTTGCGCACCAGTCGCTGCGCCAACACGCCAAGCAGTGAGGAACTGAGCAGGAACGGCTCCACGCCCATGTCGGTCAGACGCGTGACGGCACTGGCCGCATCGTTGGTGTGCAGGGTGGCGAGCACCAGATGACCGGTGAGCGAAGCCTGGATGGCGATCTGCGCGGTTTCGAAATCACGGATCTCACCGATCATGATGATGTCGGGGTCCTGGCGCAGGATGGCTCTGAGGGCCTTGGCAAATGTGAGCTCAATCTTGGCGTTGACCTGGGTCTGACCAACGCCCGAGAGCTCGTACTCGATCGGGTCCTCCACCGTCATGATGTTGCTGCGCCCGGCGTCGAGCCGGCTGAGCGCGGCGTACAGCGTCGTCGTCTTGCCCGATCCGGTCGGACCCGTCACCAGCACGATGCCGTGCGGTTGCGTGACCAGATGCTCAAAGCGTGCCAGCACGTCGCCCTGCATGCCCAGAGCCTCCAGGCTGAGACGCCCCTCGGACTTGTCGAGCAGGCGCAGCACCGCGCGTTCGCCGTGCGCGCTCGGCAGCGTACTGACGCGCACGTCAACGGCGCGCGTGCCGATGCGCAGCGAAATGCGCCCGTCCTGCGGCAAGCGGCGCTCGGCGATATCGAGGTCGGCCATGATCTTCAGGCGCGATATCAGCGCGGCG
>JAKANU010000339.1 GCA_021812315.1 Pseudomonadota bacterium | reverse complement strand
CATCACGCGCAGTTGCACATCGTGATCGGGATCGACACCGTGCTGGACCAGATAGGCGCGCAAGAGATAGTTATGGATCGAATAGTCGAACGGAATGGCCAGACGGAAATCTTTCCAAAGCCTGGGATCGCGCTTGTTCTTGTGCTTGACGCTGAGCGTGATCGCGCTGCCGTTGAGGTTGTCCATCGACGCGGCATAGGTCTCGCTGGGGGCCGAACCGGCCCCCATACTGATGGCCAAGGGCATGGGCGCCAGCATCTGTGCGGCATCGAAGTCGCCGTTGATGGTCTTGTCCCGTACCAGTGCCCAGCCGGGGGTTTTGAGTAACTCGACATTCAAGCCGGCTTGTTCGAAATAGCCGCTTTGCTTGCCGATGATGATGGGGCTGGCACACGTGATCGGGAGGTAACCGATCTTGAGATCCTTCTTCTCGGGGACGCCGACGGGCTCTTGCGCCATGGCTTCCAGTGCGCCGAATGGCACGAATTGCGACAGCGCAGCCAGGGCGGTGTTGCGGCCGACCGCGCGTAGGAAACGACGGCGCTCGCCGTCGTCGGGGAAGATCGCGCGCATCACGGCGGTCTCGATGGCGCGCCGGTTGAGTTGCAGCGGGTCCGTCGTGTCGATGCGATCCTCGGCATCATGTGCGGCTTGGCTGACATGGCGGCCGCAGGCACAGGCGCCGAGGCGGACATAGGGGTTGAAGGGATCGTCGTGAACGCTCATGGAGGGTCTTTATCGTCGGTGTCGCGTGCGTGGTTTCGCACAAAGGGTCATCGCTTGGTGATGACGTGGATCCGCAACTTGTGTGCCAATGTCTGGTCTCTTGGCCGTGGTGGATTCTCAGAACACCAGCAGTTCGAAGTCGGCTTTGGTGACCCCGCAGTCCGGGCAGTACCAACCGTCCGGGATGTCTTCGAAACGGGTCCCTGCAGGGATGCCGTCGTCGGGCATGCCAGCCACGGGGTCGTAGACCAGGCCGCAGACCTTGCACACCCATTGACGCGTGTCGTCTACGGGAGAATCGGGCGGTGCATGGGGCGGGGCGCTGGCGGCGAATTCGGTGTTCATGGCGTGTGGAGGATCGGGGAAAAGGGGCGGCGTGTTCCGTCGGTTGTCTGGCGGCCCCGCCGCCGGCGGCGCATCATGCAGCGGCCGCGAGTTCGGGCATCCCGCTCTCGATTGGCAGGGAGAAGTCGCGCGACCATTCGTTCCACGAGCCGAAGTACATCTTCACGTCCGTGATGCCGGCCTGCTGCAGGGCCAGATAAGTGTTGGAGGCTCGCGCGCCCTTGAAGCAGTACAGGTAGACCGTGGATTCGGGCGTGATCCCGGCGGTGGCGCATTCAGCCAGGATCTCTTCGGGCTCCTTGAACATCTGGCCCTGCGGTGTCGGCTTCATCATGCGGTACCACTCGATCCAGCGCGCGCCTGGTATGCGGCCCTTGCGCGGGCAATAGTCCTTGCCATAGGGCGAGGAACTGGTACCGACCCATTCGTCGACGTCGCGCACGTCCAGGATGACGATGGACGGGTTGTCGAGAGCGGCGAGCATCTGCTGCTTGTCGACCATGACGGCTTCGGCGCCGGCTTTGAGCGGGAATGGTGCCGGAGTGGGCTTGGGCGACTCCATACTCACTGGCATGCCGGCATCCACCCAGGCGGCATAGCCGCCGTGCAGCACCTTTACCTTGGGGTAGCCCAGATAGGTGAGCAGGAAATAACCGCGGCAGGACTGGCCGAAACCGCTGTTCATCGATTCCTCGTACAGCACCGCGGTTTCCTTGCCGGACAGACCGGCGGCGCCGAACTCGTCAGCGAAGCGCTTTTCGAGTTCCTTGCGGCCTTCCGGCGTGGAGGTGGCCAGGTAGGTGAAGATGTCGCGCATGTTCACTGCGCCGGGCAGATGGCCCGCGGCGTAGGCATCGGGGTCGCGCGTGTCGATGATGACCATGGGCTCGGTCGTCATGCCGGCGGCGAGTTCGGCCGGGGAAAGCAGAATGCGTTCGCTCATGTTGGCTGCTCCTGGATGGGCTGGGGACGTGAAGGAGTGGTGCGCATTGCATGGGAGGGAGGATGGCAGCGCGCGCCGTGGCGTGTGTGCGGCGACGGCTTCAGGCCGCACAGACCGCCTGGCCCGATTCGAGCCGGGCGATTTCTCGGCGCAGGTGCTTGGTCGCGGGCGTGACGATGGCGACGAAATACGCCTCGCGAACCCGCCGCTGCGCTGGACTTTTCTGCAGATAACCCTTGGCCCCCAGGTGCAGCAGGGCGCTTTGTGCGGCGCGCAGCGCAAGCTCCCCGCCGCGCAGGCGCAGTTTCAGGATGTCGAGCACGATGTCGGCCAACGGGTTGGCTTGCAGCGTGCGCGCGGCGACAAGGGTGTGATCGCGCAGGTCGGCCAGTTCGGGCGCGAGGTCATCCACCTGGTCGTCCAGGTAGCGGTTGACGTGCGCATGGGTGCGGTTGGATTGCTTCATCAGGTCCAAGCAGGCCTGGGCCAGGCCCAGGCACATGCCCATCTGGCCCAGGATCATGCCGGGCTTGATACGCCGCACATAAGCCTTGGACTGGCCGGGGTGCGAAAGCACCATGCCATCGGGCACGAAGGTGTTCTTGAAGTGGCAGGCCAGGGTGCGTGTGCCGTCGATGGCCATGAAATGCGCGCAATCCACCATCTTGAATCCGGTGGCGTTGCAATCGACGATGATGAAGACCAGCCCATCGTCGCCGGGGCCAGCGGCCTCCACCGGGCAACCGGTGGCGAAGACATGGTCGGGCCCGAGGTTGGACACCCAGGGCAGCACGCCGTTGATGACATAGCCACCTTCCACCCGTCTGGCCGAGAGGCGGAACGCCTCCACCGCGTCGCAGGACTTCACCGTGTTGGAAAGCCCGGTTCCGGCCAGCAACGCGCCACGCGCGATGTGCGGCAGCAGGTCGCGCTTGAGTTCTGCGTTCTCGCTCATCTCGATGTAGCGCGCGCATGCCGTCTGGCACCAGACGAGGAAGCCGGTGGACAAGCAGGTTTGCGACACCAGATCCATGGTCTCGATCACCTGCGCCAGACCCAGGCCGTTGCCGCCATGCTCAGGCGAGACGGCGCCGCCAAAACCGTCCGCCGCGCCCAGTTCGCGCAGAAAGGACTCCGGATAAGCGGCCTTAAGGTCAATGTCCAGCACCTGGGGCGCCAGCATTTCTGCCACCAGTCGGTGCAGCGTGGT
>JAKANU010000039.1 GCA_021812315.1 Pseudomonadota bacterium | reverse complement strand
CAAAGCTTGCCCGCCGCGGTGTTCACCACGGCCGCTGTTGTACGCGAGGCATTTCGCGCATTGCCCGAGGTATCCTTGATCTCGCCTGCCGCACCGCTCCAGGTAGTTTCATCAAATCTGTATTCCGCCGCCTTGCCAGCAAGCTGATTGGCCGGGTACCACAGGATCGCGGTGCCAACAGCGGTATCAATAAAGTTCTGGTTGTAGGCGTACTGCGTGTAATCGGAGGTCGTGAGCTGCACGCCCACCGTCGCGTTGGCGCCGGTGGACGAGCCCGTGGTGTATTGGTACCTGAAATTGCCATTGATCCCGGGCAGACTCTCCTGCAACGCCACCTGGAAGTTGTAGCGCGTGGTCGTGTTGTAAAGCTTGACGTTGACCCAGGAAATGACGAAGCGCCGGTTCGGTGCCGTACCGAGCAGCTCATATTGAACCGAAGCACCGGCTGTCCCGTTGGCCGTGCCCGCAACAATATCCAACCAGTAAACCAGCATGATGTTGGTAGGCACGGCGCTAAGGGTGCAGCCTGCGGGCGGACCAGGATTGGCCGCCGCCGTGATCGGTAGCGCCTGCGAGGTGTAGTCGCGGTGAAAACCTGATACGTCCGTCGGGAATGCCACAATTCCGTTGGAATACACGCGCGCACTGGTCTGCGACGTACCGTTGAAAGTGAAAGCAAAACCACCCGGAAACGCCACATCAGCCCAATCGTCGTCTCCTTGCGGATAGTTGGTACAGGCGGGCGAGGCACCGCTGGCGTGCCAAGCGACGCTCTGCGCCGCCGCCGAGGGCGTGTCGTAGGCAAAAACATCATTCCTGTAGGCGTAGGTCTGGGCTTGAATCACCGGCGGGGCAAGGCCAAGCAGACACCCGAGCACCGCCAGCAGGCCGGCGCGCACACTCCCGCGCAGCCGCCTGCACAAGCCCTGCAGGTATCGCGCGTTCACGTCGGCCCAACTGAGGCTGCTCATCGCGCCAGCGTCCAGGTCAGACGCCTCTCCACATAGGTCGCCGCCGGACTCGCTGGCGTGGCAGCACAGGATCCTGCGGCGGGACTGTTGCAGGCGGTGGCACGCAACTGATAAAAAGTCTTCGACGCAGCGCCATCGTTCAGCGGCCCGCTGCGAGTACATTCCACGCTGGCAACAAAGCCCGCGAGTTCACCGGTCAGCGCGATATTCCTGGTGGCAAAACAGGCGGGGGGCACATCCACCGCGGGGGCCGCGGGGGGTGGCGGAATCAGTACCGAGAATGCACCCCACTCCAACCCGGCCCGCGCCGCCTGGAAGGCGCGTGCGGCATTGAGTTCAACGGCTGAGCCAACTTGCTGACGCATGCTGATGCTGGCCACTGCAGCGCCAAGCACGGCCAGCACGACCAGAATAAACAGCGCGGAAACCACCGCAAAACCGCGCTGGCGTGCGGGATCAGGGGAGGTTGTCGACATGAACTGAATGATATAGAGAAACCGTCTCGGCGCCAGTGCCAGCAACATTGGTCGACAGGGTCAAGGCCATGCCGACGAGTCCGGCGCGCGAGGCCACGGCACTCGCCTCATAGCTGAAACGGCAAGCCGTGACGCCGGTGGCCAGGATGGCACTGGTGCCGCCCACCGGGGGGCTGGCCAGACTCGCGTTGAAACCGTAATTGACGACACGCGTCAGCGTTCCAGCTGCCAGATCGCAGTGGTAACTCACAGGCGGATCAACCGCCTGGAAGCGATAGGGTGGAGCGCGTGCGGCCACCGGCAACGCAGCCCAGGTGCCTGTGGAGATGTGCGTGACGGCTGCAGCGGTGGCATCGACATAGGGTCGGCGGTTGGACGTTGCGGTGTTGGCGGGGGCGTAAGCGTCCGACTCGATGATGCCTTCACCAAGGTTGTAGAACACCAGATCCTGCCCATTTCGAAGGCTCAGAGCCGGGCTCATCAGGTCAAATCCGTCGGCGTCGGCCAGGCCAAAACTCAGGCGCTGCGCGGTGGGCGTTGCATCGTCCTGGTAATAGCGTCCGCCCGCAGTGACCGGGATCAATTCCAGCGTCAAACCGCTGGCCGCGACCCGCACGCTGTTCGGTAGCGCCGTGTGCAAATCGCGCCCAATGCGGCGCAAGGCGTTGTCTGTGGCATTGACCAATTCGGTCCGGGCCACCGTGCCCAGATAACCCTGCACCGGGCGCACGATGAACACGGCGACGACCGCCGCCAACACACCCATGATCACAATCACGACGATCAACTCGACCAGGCTGAAGCCGCGCTCGGCAGCGCGCAACGTGTGATTAGAAGGCCGCATTGGGTGCATAGCGTGTCCGCCATCCCTCGAGCTTGACCTGGGTTGCGCCGGGTCCGTTCACGGTGACCGTGATGCGCAGGGCATCACTGGCGGGCACTGTGTCAAGCGCCATGGCCTGCACCGCAATGCTGGCCGAGTACGCACCAAGGCCGGCAATGGCGGTTCCCGTGATGTCGCTGATCCCCGCTGGCATCGAGTAAGCGTGGTAGTCATTCACGTTGTCGAACTGCGGCGAGCCGGTGCGGGTTTCTCCCGCCTCGGGGCCAATCACCTCGGGGATCGCGCAGGCTGCAGCACTGGTCGCGGTGTCAACCGCCGGGTCATCCGGATCGCAATATGTGAACGGCATCAACTGCACCTCTTCGAGCAGCGACTCGGCAATCGCCAGCGCCTGGCGGCGCAGCTGCGGGTCAGCACTGCCCGCGGTGGACTGCGTCAGCACCAACAACACCCCAGCCAAAGCGACGCTGACGATGACAATGAAAACCACCAGCTCGATCAGCGTAAAACCCGCCTGCAGCTTTGCCGGCGGCCTCATGGCAAACGCCTCATCAAGCCGGTATCGGTTTCAAGCGCAAAGGCGTATTGCGTCGCCGTGCCATCAGTCACGCTGATGGTCAGCGGGTTGGGCACGGTCACTGCATTGCCCCCGTTGAGCGCGTTGAAGGTTGCCGTGCCGACCGAGGCGGCGGTGAGGCAGCTCGCTACCGCCACCGGACAAGTCACCGAACCCAGCGCTGCGCCGGCGACATAGGCAAAACTGACGCCGGAGGTGGTGAATGTCGCAATGACCGGCTTGCGCTGCGCCAGCGCCAGGCGCTGCATGGCGGCGGTGGTGCTTTGCATCTCGTCGGCGAAGGCACGCAGGCGCCAACTGGTGAGATCGAGCATGCGTGGCACGGCAAACACCGCCAGCACCCCGACCACGATCATCACCATGACCAGTTCAATCAGCGTAAAGCCACGCTTGCGTGCCTTGGCCGACCAGGTGAATTCAACCATCCGATGCGCTCCGTCCGTCACCAACCGCCTTCATCGTGTGCCTTGTGTAACGCTGTCACGGTGCATCCGATTCGCTATACTTTTTATAGCTGCTTACGCAGTATGCACGGGCGCCAGCATCGTATTTGAGCACAAATTGGCGGGCCCATGCCATGGTCGAGAGATGCGCTGGCAAGGTGCATACTTAGGGTCGCGCCGTCCTCAGACGCCGATGGCCTGGTAGAAAGAAAAAAGCGAGTGCTTCGTCATGTAGCACTCGCTTTCCGAGTTTTGGCGAGGCGCCGCACAGTGCGCCGCGATAGCCCTAAACGTTTGACCGAAGGTCACCAGTCATCAGACAATACCAATCGCCACAAATGTCGAGGTCTTCGACCCGTCAGTCGCCGGGCCTGTCAATGTGCAACTGACCGAGGCACCAGCGGCCACTGGCGCCGCTGTAATCACGTATCCCGTGGGCAAGGCGCCCTGCAGCGTAGTGGCGACGTCAGTGCAATTCGCCACAGCAACACCATTGGTTGACTTGGCACTGCGCGCCGCGTAATTCACCGCCGCCGCTGATGACAACGAACCCGCAACACCGTCAACAGCGGCTTGCGCTGCGTCACCCTTCAGGTCAATGAACTTCGGGATAGCCACTGCGGCCAATATCCCCAAAATCACAATCACCATCACCAGTTCGATCAATGTAAAACCACGTTGCGCTTGTTTCATGTTGTCCACCTTGTTAAAAATCCAACGGCCTGAAATCCGGTTCAGGGCTTCTCATACCTCAACCTGGGCGAAATTCTAGCCCAGCAACTACATTAAGTGTCTGAACTTTGCAGCGCAAGTCGATGATGGAACTCAACTATTCGTCATCTAGCCGAAGCGGGAGAAGCCGCCTCAGTCGATGATTTCCCCGCGCCAGACGTAGCGGGCTGCGGGGGTCAGCCGCAGTACCCCAGGTGCGCCATCGACGCGGTACTTGAGTAAGGCGTCGCCGGCGGGAGTATGAATACCGCCCGTATCGAGTGCCAAGTAGGCGACACAGTAGCAAGCTGGGTCAAAGACCCAATTCCCACCCTCCGCCCCAGTCATCGCAGGCAGCGCGGCTTCTCCCCGGTAATTGGGCGGTGGACGTTCGAGCAGTTTGAACGGATTTTGTTGCGTTGGTACAACAATCGCTTGTCCTGGAGCCACGCTCCGGTGCAAATGTTCGATCACCAGCGCGGTGCGCAGTGCCCCAAGAGTGGCACGAAAAGCAGCCCGCTCGGCCTGCGCCTGCACCAACTGCACATACCATCCAAACACCAGCAGCAGGACCAGAATGACACCGCACAGGATCGTCCATTCCAGCATGCGCCGTGTCCAGAACGGCACCTCCTGGGGCGCTACCCAATCCCCGGCCACGGTCAGCCGCCGCCCTTGCCCATGGCGGCCTGTCCCATGTTCCAAAGTGGCAGGAACACGCCCAGCGCCAACAACAACACCAGCACCGCGATAATCGCCAGCAGAATCGGTTCGATGGCCGCTGACAAGCCCTTGATGGCGTAGTCGGTTTCGCGCTGGTACATATCGGCAATCTCGAACAGCAGCGAATCCAGCTCACCGGTCTCTTCACCGACAGCAATCATCTGCAGCACGACCGGCGTGAAAACGCCCGTGGCCGCGGCACAGCGCGAAATGCTCTCACCGCGTTCGATGCCGTCACGCATCTGCTCGATTCGGCTGCCGATAAAAGTATTGTCAACCGTCTGCGCAACCACCGTGAGCGCCTGGACCAGGGGTACACCGCTTTGGCTCGACAGCGCAAAGCTGCGCGCAAAGCGTGCCAACGTCGCCTTCAGGATGATCTCACCCACAATCGGCAACTTCAGCTTGCGCGCGTCCCATCGGTAGCGGCCGTTGGGCGTACGCAGGTAAGCGCGCAGCAGCGCCACCACAGCCGCACTGGCCGCCAAGAGCAGCGGCCACCAGGCCAGCATCCAGCCGGAAAACGCCAGCAATCCGCGCGTGATCAGCGGCAACTCGGCGTGAAATCCCGCAAACACCTTGGCAAAGACCGGGATGACAAAGATGTTCAGAATGATCACCGCAATCACCATCGCCGCCAATACAAAGATCGGGTAGCGCATGGCCTGCCGGATGCGTTCACGCACATCGCGCTCGAACTCCAAATGCTCATTGAGACGCAAGAAGACTTCGGTCAATCGCCCGGTCAGCTCCCCCACGCGGATCATCGAAATGTAGAAGGAGCCAAAGGCGTCCTGATGCCTGGCCATCGCCACCGACAACTCACGCCCCTGATCGAGGCTGGCGCGAATGTCACGCAGCGTCTGGACCATCGCCGGTTTGCTCGCCGAAGCCTGCAAACCGGCAAAGGCCCGCAAAATCGGCACACCGGCCTTGTTGAGCGTGTACATCTGACGCGAAAACACCAGAATATCTTCAACCACCAGGGGTTGGTGTGTCAGCCGCGCCAGCCAGCCAGCGTCCTCACCATCAGGCTCGGCGGTGCTGGCCGCCGCGATGTGAATCGGTGCCACGCCAATCGACTTGAGCTGGTCGGCAACGCCTCCCTCGGTCTGCGCTTCAAGCTGCCCCTGAACCGCTTCGCCACGAGCATTGCGCCCCCGCCATGCGTAAACGGCCATGGCAGTCTAGTCCACTTCGTCGACGTCAAAGCCGATGCGCAAAGCCTCGGCCAGCGAGGTACGCCCCTGGCTCACTAGTTCGAGCACATGGTGCGACAGGGTCTGGCCCTTCATGCGCTCGCGTGCCAGGCGCATGAATTCGGCGGGATCGGCACGCGAAGCGGCCTGCGTGAGCGCGGCATCCATCTCCAGCAGTTCGTACAGCCCGTGGCGCCCGGAATAGCCGGCGCCATTGCAGGCCGAACAACCGCGTCCACGCTGCGGCACCACCGTTTGCCCGGGTGCGAGCATGCTGGTCAGCCAGGCCTGCTCCTGTGCCGTCGGCGTCTGCGGCTCCAGGCATTCCGTGCAATTGAGCCGGACCAGGCGCTGCGCGATGACGGCCTGCAACGAGGTCGCCACCATGAACGGCGGCACGCCCATGTCTAGCAACCGGAACGGTGTGCTGATGGCATCGCGCGTATGCAAAGTTGATAGCACAAGATGCCCTGTGATTGCGGCTCGCAGGCCGATCTCCGCGGTTTCCGCGTCGCGCATTTCGCCCACCAGGATGACATCCGGGTCTTGCCTAAGCGTACCGCGCAGGACGCGGGAAAAGCTCAATTCGATCTTGTCATTGACCTGCACCTGCGTGATTCCGGGTAGACGGTATTCGATCGGGTCTTCCACCGTCACAACCTTGAGCTCGGCAACGTTGATTTCAGCCAAGGCCGCATACAAGGTGGTGGTCTTGCCCGATCCGGTCGGTCCGGTCACCAGCACCAGTCCCGCGCTACGCGCCAGGACCTCGCGAAAGCGTTTGAGCATGGTCGCAGGCATCCCGATGGCGTCGAGGCGGCGCATGCCCGCACTCTGCGTGAGCAGACGCATGACCGCCGATTCGCCGTAGTGGGTCGGCAGCGTCGCCATGCGCACATCAACCGTGTGGTCCTTGACGCGAACACTGAAGCGGCCATCCTGTGGCAAGCGCTTTTCGGAAATGTCGAGTCCGGCCATCAGCTTGAGGCGCTGGACCAGCGCGCCGGCAATGCGCTTGTCGGCCATGGTCTGGGTTTGCAGCACACCGTCGACACGCACGCGAATCTGCAGCTCGTTCTCCTGGGGTTCAATATGCACGTCGGACGCACCCACCTGAATCGCGTCTTCGAACAATGACTGCAGCAGACGCACCACCGGCGCGCCCTCGATGCCGACCGAAGCCGTCAGTTCGCCAAAATCCACCGCCTCGCCAATGTCCTTCTCAAGCGCGCGTGCCAGCCCACTGATCTCCTCGGTGCGCCGGTACAGGCGGTCAAACGCCGGGCCAAGCTGACTCTCGGGAGCTGCGGCGATCGTGATCGGGCGCTTGAGAATACGCGTGAGTTCGTCGAAGGCAAAAAGATCCAGCGGATCGCTCATCGCGACCAAAAGGGTCTCCCCCTTGTCTTCAAGCACCAGCGCGCGAAAGCGCCGCGCGGCAGACTCCGGCAGCAGCCGCACTACATCGGCGCGAAACGGAAATGTCTTCAGATTGACAAACGGAATGTGCAACTGCCTTGCCAGGCCATTGGCAAGCAATTCCTCGGTAATGATGCCAGACTCGATCAGCAGTCGGCCAACCTTCTTGACGGTCTTGCGCTGCAATTCCAGCGTTTGCTGCAACTGTTCGAGGGAAATGAGGCGCTGCTGCACCAGCACGTCGCCAAGGCGCTGCTTTTCAGGGCGGCCCGGCCCGAGGCTTGCCGGATTCGATGCGGGACGGGCTGCCTTCAGATTCATGCGCCATTGCCTTCGCTGGTACCGTCAATGCAAGTGCCGCGGCTTGCGTCCGCCACCATGACCCGCACCACCGTGACCCCCCCCGGCACCACGCGGCGGCTTGCCAATCTGCAGCGAATTCACCAGCTCGTCGAAGCGTTCGCCAAACAGTTTGTCGATTTCCGCCACAACGCCGCCAAGTTGGGCTCCATCAAAGTGGCGTTCCATGATGTTGACCACGTCCTGCACCAGCAAGTCGCGTTGCACCTGCATGATGGCAGCAGGGTCCGGGCCCACAAACAACATCAGGAAATCGTCCTGTGACTGGGCGTCGGACGCCTCGTCATCGTCATCAAACTCGGCGTCGTAAAACGTCACCTCAATGGCTGCCCCGGTCTGCGCAAGATCGTTAAGATTCATGCAAACCTCGTCGAGCACCTGCCGGAAGTCATCGTCACCCTCGACCGTCCAGCACATCTGCAACAGGTGTTCATGCGCGTCGAACTTGATGCCCGGCTCGTCTTCGTAAGAACTCTCGGCAGCGTCGGCAAGGGAGCGGGCCCCGGCGTACTTCCACATCGGCTTGAGGGCGTCCTGCAATTGTTCAAAGACAACGTCTGCGCGCAGGTTCACCTGGCCATGAACATGGATCTCAAAAGGTGCGTTATAGCGTGCCATGGGTGATTAGTGTACTGGTGCCCGAGACCGGAATCGAACCGGTACGCCCCTTATGCAGGAAAGCGGCGGATTTTAAGTAAATACCCTACACAAATTGGCACAAAACAGCATGAATTATCACAGCAATTCAGAGGGTGGTCTTAGTGGCATGTTGTTTTCTGAGTTATTCGATTGCGGCGGTTTGTGGCAGTTTGCGTATAACGCTACGCACCGACTACGCACCCGGTAGAATCTCCACGGTCTGCCCGGGTGGTGGAATAGGTAGACACAGCGGACTTAGAAATTGAGCACCAGGCGGCGAAAGCTCCTGCGTGAATCCCCTCAAATTCGGCGAAACCCCTGACCAATGGTCGAGGCAACGCCTAGCCAAGCCCAGCAATGGGAAGGTGTAGAGACTAGACGGGGGGCGCCTACAGCGTCAGCGCCACGGCGAAGGCATAGTCCAGCACACGAACGGCCCAGGCTGGCGGCGAAAGCCGTAGTGTGACGAAAATCCGCCGCTTCCGTAATTGGGGCGTACCGGTTCGATTCCGGTCCCGGGCACCAGCCAAAAAAAGAACCCGGCACATGACCGGGTGAACTCTTTCGAGCCGCGCTCAGGGAGGAAGGGCGCGGGGGCGTGAGCCCGGAGGGAACTGTAGCAGTGTTGGCGGGTGTGCGTGTACGCGGCCAATTTACCTATTTCTCGTGCCAAGCCTTGGGGGAACTATGCTTCGTTGCCCCTGCGCCACACAAAAAAAGATCGTGAAAATTATTTGTTGCCGACCAATATCCGCAAACGGTTCTCCGCGCTTTTTGATCGGCCCAAGTGCGGGGCTGCGGAATATCCGTATCCGGTTCGAGAAGCTTCAAAGTACCCGTTTCGGGTGCAAAGAAACCGCCTGCGGTTTGGGTTTCGGCGGGAGGATTTGCCCACATTCACCACCCGAAAGGACCTTGCCATGTACGACATTCAGCAACTCTTCAACGTCAGCCCAGAGTCACAAGCGCTGACAGATCCCCCCAGGCATTTCACCAGCCTGCCGTACACCGTGACCATGACGGACGATATATTTTTCCGACCGGAGATCAACGGTGCCAGCCCGTTGCTGTACTTTGAATCCACGGATTCCGAGCTTGTCGCGCACGGCCTGCTGCGACCATGCGAGATTCCCAGCCGGGCCAGGGGCCATTCCAAGCATCACTTTGATGGTGACCACTATCTGCACGGCAAGCGCATGACCAACGGCCTTATTTCCCTGACCATCAGCTATGGCCTGGTGCGCCAGCGTGACACCAGTTTCGCTAACCTTATGGCCGAACTGGTGATGCCGACCGACTAAGGCACAGCAGGCCCAATGAAGCCCGGCAGTGCCGGGTTTTCTTTTGGTGCTGGCTGGGTGGCCTGAATTTCAGGACACGCCACTTACGCTTCCACATCACCCTGCAGCTCGTCAACCGTGACTTTGGACACGCCCAGGACGTTGCCGGGCATGTCTTCAAGGACATCATCCAGCAGGGTCTTATTGCCGCGCTCCGAGGGTTGGCTGGCCAATATTTCAAAGTCAGCCTCCCACTTGTGGTTGACGTAGCGCATGCCGGGTAAGTTCTTTCGAGGCTTGCCGGCGCAGATCAAGATAACCTGTTCGCCCTTGCTCTGTGCGTCGGCCAGGTCGGCGTCATGGGTGGCCAGCGTTTGGGCATCGGCATCAGGGCGCGGCTCAAACAGGATCCGGAGTTTTGGTAGTTCTTTGGGAAGCAGTTCATCTTCCAGCTTGGAAATGCGTTTTTCGATGGCGGTGTTCACGACTTCCTCAACTTCAGTTGTTCCTCTACGGCAGCCAGGCGGGTGACTAGCTCCGAGGTTTCGTATGACCGGCGCAGCGCATCGATCATGCTGGCCATGGTCTGGCCCTCACTGGGCAGCAACGCACCGGACGCCACGGCAGAGAGCACAGCCGCTTGCGCCTTGGTGCAGTCATCGGCGCCCTTGATCGTTGGCAGGGCAAAGCGCACGGTCTTTTCGTTCAGTCCGAAGTATTTCTCAAGGGCGGCCAGGCTGTTGTCCTTGGTGGCAAGCCGGTATTTCTTGATCACGCACGGTATGTCGTTCGATGCCGATTGCACAACGTCCAGGCCAGCAATGGCGGCGGCGGTGTCGGCGTCCAGATCCTGAATGGGAATCGGGTTGCCGTCCTTGTCCAGCAGCTTGCGCGGGTCGAAAAACGCAATGCGCTTGCGCTCACGCAGCACCATTTCAGAACTGATGCCGGCCCTATTGGCCAGGTCAGACAGGCCCGCGTCGATGGCAGATCGCACCATAGCATTTGTTAACAGGCGTGATGCCTGCATCTGCGCAGTCTTCGCCGAATAGCCTGACCGAATCGCGGCCTGCGTGCCGTTTCGGTCGATCATGTACTCATGCACAAACTGCGCTTGTTTGTCGCTGAGGCCGGCCTTGACTACCATCCGACCACCACCTTGCCGGTCATGTTGCTAACCCACGTCGGGCTCGGGTCCTTGGACTCTTTGGTCACTTCCTTGATCAGTTTGCTCTCAAAGTCATTGACCGGCTCGCGCGCAATCTTGGCCAGCATTGCCTTGTTCTCGGCCTTGATGCGCTCCCGGTTGGCAAGGGAAGCGGGGGACGTATCGGCGGTAATCTTGATCATTGCACTTTCTCCTGCCGTTGTGCCATGCGCACCTGACGATTCAGGTCGCCCATGGCCTTGCCGATCTGCTTGTCAATCTCCTTGACCTGACCCTGATAGCCGTCTGCTGCACGTTCGACCACAATGCTACGGTTCTTGCGCAAGCGGCTCACCAGCAGTTCGTAGCCGTTGCCAGCGCCGATCAGGCCCGAGAGTGGTTCGCTCTTGCGGTAGGCATCCACATCGGCACCATGGCGCGCGCGACCCTTGATTTCCGCCTCTATCATGTTCAGGTCCTTGATGTTCTGGTAGAACTGCTCGGACTCTGCAGCGGGTCCGCTGGTGTTGCCGTACAGGCGCCCGACCAGCGGGATTTTGTAAGCCGGTACCTCGTCACCAGTGAAGGGCGCCGTTATCACCTGGTTGGCTTTCAGGAGTTCACGACCCATGCCACCGGTCAACTGTCCGAAGACGTAATCAATCTGATCGGGCGTCGGGCTCCATGCACCTGGTCGGTATTCACTGCCACCGGTGATCGAGTTGATTGCACTGGCCAGGCCTTTGCCTGCGGTCGATGCCGAGTTCTTGACCATCTTCGGGCCCGGCTGCGGACTCAGCGGGTTATTGTTCTCGCGGTAGATTGGCCGCCCGGTCCAGTCCCGGTTCTGCATCAGGGCGACAACAGGATCAATCACGGTCGGCGCCACCATCTGCCCCAGGTTCTGCGTGCCCCCCAGCGGATTGAAGGCATCGCCCAGGACGCCGAGCATCTTGCTCAGTTCCTTGCCCAGCGTCTTGTCAGGTCCGCCCAGCGCGAATTCGACGGCCAGGCGCCCGATGTTGGGGAACACCTTGAAGCCCAAGGGCATGGGGATGGACAAATAGTCCTTGCCGCTGATCGGGATTATCAAGCTGCTTTCCTTGATGAATTCGGGGATCTTCGACCAATCGTCGTCTTCACCGTCACCACCACCGCCCATCAGGGTCATGCCGACCAGGCCATTGATTGCGCCCAGGGCGACACCGCCGAGCATGATTCGCTTGCCCATCGGGCCCTTGAGCGTTTCAGCCATCCGTGCCGTGCCCTGCATCGAGGCATTGAAGAAGGCGTACAGCGCGCCAATCTCGCGGGTTTGCCGGCCTTTGCGGTTGAATGCGACTGTGATATTGATTGACAAGCTGGCGGCGCGCTCCTTGGTCATGCCGGAATCCAGTGCCGTCCTGTAGACCGACAAGCGAACGGCATTTTCCGTAGCTTCGTTGAAATCGCTAAGCCAGTCCACCACGGCGTGCGCCGCCTTGCTTACTTCGCCACGGTCCAAGGCTTCGAGCTCCTTGGTCAACGCTTTCACGCGGGTCTCGGCGTCGGCGTACAGATCGCGGAAGCCTGTTGTACCACCGACACTCTGCATCTCATCCCACAACTTGACCCAACGTGCATTCTCTGGACTGGTCGTGACCTTGCCGCGTTCCTGCCGGTAGATCGCGCGCATGGCGGGCGCTACACCCTTGGCAACTTCCACTTGCTTTCCTGCCAGTGGCGTCGTGCTCAAGTTGATCATGCCTTCGGAGAGATCCCTCATCCCGTTCACAATGGCAAATATGGGATTAAAACGGGTATTCACACTGGCAAACCAACGCGTGCCCTTGGCGGCCAGGCCCAGGACCACATGCAGATCTCCCACGTCCAGATTCTTCAACGCGCCGACCAGGCGCAAGGCCTGCGGGTTGTCCTCGTTGAACACGACCGCCACATCCTTGCCGGCGATGCGCACCATCAGCACATTGGGTCTCGTCTTGTAGGACGGATCGATGCCCAGGCGGACAATGCCGGTGCTCTGGTCGATACTCTTGGTCATCGGTGGCGTGTCAACATTCCAGACGGACGTGTCCGGGTTTTGCGCTGCCATCAGATAGAGCTTCTTGGCGACGTTGTTCTTTTCACCGCGGGTCAGAGCGGCCTCACGCTGCATGGCGACGTGGCCCAGGATGTGGGTTACTTCCTCATTTGAGCCGGTGCGCTGCTTGGTTGCGTTACCCCGGACGCTGAATCCCGAGCCAATCGGGTGACTGGAGCTCTCGGCCTTGGCGTCGTCACGGTGCAGCGGCACATAGTATTGGTACGCATTGCGCCAGGCGCTGATCGATGCCTTGTCCATCAGGCCGTACTTCTCGAGCAAATCGAGTGTTTTGCTGTTGATCGCGTCCACCTTGGCGGCCAGGGCTTTCAACTGCTGAGCCTTGACCGGATCCAGCGCGGCCATGTGCGCGGCTGCGTCGGCGTCACTCATGCCTGACAGAGATAGGCGCTTGTCTTCGCTGCCCTGGTAGGCCTGTGCACCCTGCCACATGCTGGCTTCCGACTTCGCCAAGTCCAGAGCGGCCTCGATCGCCTTGGTGGCAGAGCCGTTGTTTCTGGCGTGTTGCAACTGGAGCGCCAGCGCTTTCACGTCCGCATTCGCTTTGGTCTTGATGACATCGAGCTCGGCGCGGTTCGGGTTGCGCTTGGACAGGGCCAGATTCGCCTCGGGCGCGTGCCGTGCGTGCAGGAAGGTTTCAAACTCGGCCAGGCTCACACCATCGCCGTGCATCTGCACCAGCAGCGGCTTGAGCTCGTCGGCAAGGAAGTCCTCGGTCCGCTTGGCCAGGCGCTTATGAAACAACTCTTCGCCCAGGTAGGCATCGTTCAGGTCGGTGATCGTGCCGCCGAGCTCCTTGATGTGAGCCAGGAGACGCTTCAAGTCGATGTGCTTGTTCTTGGCGGTGCCGCTGACACGCCCGCTCGTCCAGTCGAAGCGCACGTCCTCCGGGGGCCCGCCGCCCTGGGAGCGGAAACTGAGCGGCTGGATCTGGCCGTCCACGAGCCGGAAGCGGCTCTCCTGCGTGATCGCGTGCGGTACGAACAGCGAGAACAGGCCGTGGGCGTGGTCCACGGAGCTGTACTGGTATTCACCCGGGGCGGTCTCGCGCAACGTCAGAACGGACTCCCCGGCGGTGATGCCGTGCCACGCCACCGAGTAGGTGGCCACGAAGGTCGGGGGCTTCAGGGCGGCGGGCTGCGGGGCGGGTTCCGTGCCGGCGCGGCACGGTGCGAGCGTCCCGAGCAGCATCACGAGCGCGGCAGCGCTGAGTATCGAGCGGTACGCGTTACGCATCGAAATCCTCGAGCAGTGGTTGCGCGAGCGGCTGACCGTCGAGCCACGGGAGCGCATCGCGCCAGGCGAGGCGTCCCTCGGCGCACCAGCCGATGACGCGCGGGTAGATGATGTGCTCGGTGGCCTGAACCCGGGCTGAGAGCGTCTCCTCGGTGTCCCCGGGGCGCACTGCAATGCGGGACTGGAGCACTCGCGGTCCGCCGTCGAGCTCGGGCGTCACAAAGTGCACGGTCGCCCCATGCGTGCGCTCGCCTGCCGCGAGCACGCGGCGGTGGGTGTGCAGGCCGGGATATTTCGGCAGCAGCGAGGGATGGATGTTGAGAATGGCGCCGGCGTGGGCCAGCACGAAGGCGGACGAGA
>JAKANU010000338.1 GCA_021812315.1 Pseudomonadota bacterium | reverse complement strand
CCAGGAGCAAGTTGCCCGCGGCGAGCCACCCGGTGTGGTGCGGCGCCAGCAGCCGATGCGAAGTGGCCCGAAAGTCGGGCGCAACGACGCCTGCCCCTGCGGCAGCGGGCGCAAGTACAAGCACTGCCACGGTGCGAACTGAGAGGCACCATGCCCGAAATCGTCTTCAAAGGCAAAGAGTACGTCTATAACCACCACCTGACGGTGCCGTACCGCCCGCTGCTGGCCGACAAGTCCAAAGGCATAGGCCCCGAGGACCTGAACAGCAACCTCATCATTCACGGCGACAACCTGCACGCGCTCAAGAGCCTGCTGCCGCGCTACGCCAATTCAGTTGATCTGGTGTTCATCGACCCGCCGTACAACACCGGCAACGAGGGCTGGTGCTACAACGACAAGGTCAACAGCCCGATCATGAAAGAGTGGCTCTCCACCAACCCGGTTGATGGCGAAGACATGCTGCGCCACGACAAATGGCTGTGCATGATGTGGCCGCGCCTGGTGCTGCTGCGGGAGCTGATGGCTGACAACGGCAGCATCTGGATCACGCTCGATGACAACGAGGTGCACCACGCGCGCGATATTCTGGATGAGATTTTTGGTGGCGAGAACTTTGTGGCGACGTGCATCTGGCAGAAGAACTACTCGCCGAAAGGCACAGCGCAATTTTTTAGCGAAGACCATGACTATGTACTGGTCTACGCCAAGGACAAGCAGCAATGGCGCCCCAATTTGCTGGAGCGCACGGCGGAAATGGATGCGCGCTATGACAACCCGGACAAAGACCCGAATGGTCCTTGGAAAGCCAGCGACTTGTCCGCCCGCAACCATTACAGCGAAGGCACCTACCCCATCACTTGCCCCAGCGGGCGAGTCATTGCCGGCCCGCCACCTGGAAACTACTGGCGCGTGAAGGAGTCGAAGTTCAAAGAATGGGACGCCGAGGGCCGCATTTGGTGGGGCGAAGGCGGCAACAACGTGCCTGCCATTAAGCGTTACCTCTCAGAGGTCAAACAAGGCCGCACCCCACAAACCCTGTGGTTCTACGACGAAGTGGGTCACACGCAAGATGCCAAGAAAACGCTGCTGGAAATGGGCGTGCTCAAAGACCAGGAGAGCACCATCACGCCCAAGCCCGTGGCTTTGCTGGAGCGCATTCTGGAGCTGGCCAGTGCGTCGGACTCCATCGTCCTCGACAGCTTCGCCGGCAGCGGCACCACGGCGCATGCGGTGCTGAAGGCCAACGCCAAAGACGGCGGGCGGCGGCGCTTCATCCTGGTCGAAGGCGAGGACTACGCCGACAAACTCACCGCCGAGCGCGTGCGCCGCGCCATCCAAGGCTACGCCTGGGTCGGCACCCAGCGCGAGACGCTGCTGGAAGAAAAAATCAACTTCACCCAGTTCAAAAAGGCCGACCAGTGGCTGGCCAGAATCGAAGCCATCAAGGTGGAAGAAGGCTTTTCTGAAACGTCCGCACAGATGGAACTTGAGGTGGGAGCGGGGCGGCGTTTTGCGCAGGTAAAGGAGGAGAGCGCGCAGCGCTCGGGGGACACGGAGCAAAATGTCGCTCCGCTCCCACCGGCCGGCAAGAAGCGTTTCCACAAACTCAACGTTGAACTCAAAGACGGCGTGCTCAAGGTAGAAGGCGAAAAGCGCATCGGCGAGCGGGTGGAGGGCTTGGGCGGCGAGTTCACCTACTGCACCCTGGGTGAGCCGCTGGAGATCGACAAGCTGCTCAGCGGTGAACACCTTCCCAGTTTTGACGCTTTGGGCGCATGGCTATTTCACACGGCCACCGGCGGCACGCTGTTACCCGTACCCAAAGACGCGCCGCCGTTTTACCTGGGCGAGGCTAAAGACGCGCATGTCTGGCTGGTATATCAGCCCGATTTGATGTTTTTGAAGTCGCCCGAAGCGGCGCTGACCCTGAGTCGCGCCAAGGCCTTTGCAGATTGGGGTAAAACACGCTCTAGCGCTTATGCAGCAAGCGTGAGCAGCTCTGAAAACTATAGCAATCAGAGCGTGCCAGGCAAGCGCCATCTGGTGTTTGCTCCGGCCAAGTACCTCAGCAACAAGCAGTTGCTGGAGCTGGGCGTGGACTATTGCCCGCTGCCGTTTGCGCTGTATCGGAATACCTGATTGCGGTTGCAGCAACAATAGGGGAGGCATCATGAACTTGACACAAGCCAAGGCAGACGAATTGGTTGCACAGGCCAAGGAGGCGGTGCGCAACGATGCCTTCACTTGGCAGTACAACCAGCAGCAGGAGGAATTGTTGATTGCGGTGAGCGACCGCGATCTGCATTTTCTGCTCACGCTCAAGCGCAACCCTTTCGAGATCAAGGCGCAGTTGCGCACCCGTGACCGCCACATTCCTCTGGTGCGCCTGGACAATTCGGCGCAACATGTCAATCCGGACGGAACGGTATTGCGTGGCCCCCATCTGCACTGGTACAAAGAAGGCTTGGGCGTGACCTGGGCCGAGGCCATAGACTGGCATCACGCCGACCAGCCAATGGAGACGATATTACGGTTTCTTGACGTGATTCACGCGCGTTTTCCCAACGGGTTTCAGGAGGCTCTGCTATGACGGCAACAGTGGCATCCCCGGATTTGGCGCGCGAGTATTTAGTGTGGCTCAAGGACAACTTGCTCACAGTCAAGCGTGGGCAGGCCACGGTGTTGAGTACGCCTTTTCTGGACCCGTTTCATGACGGTATCGAGATACATGCCGAACTACAAGGTGGACAGTGGTTGCTGCACGACGCCGGGCGCACTTACGACAACCTACTTGATCTGGGCGTCCAGATCGAAAAATCTGAACGACGACAGCAAATTATCGAGCACGCCATCGCGGGTTGTGGCGTTCAGTGGCAGGCCGGGCGCTTGCAAACCCTGGCCACGCCGGATGCGCTGGCCCAACGGGCACACTTCCTGCTGACGGCGATTTCCCGTCTTAACGATCTTTGGATGTCGGCCACGCCGCGCACGGCCAGCGATTTCTTTGCCATCGTAAAGGAGTATCTGGATGAGCGCGATACCCATTACATCGCCAACGTTCCGATACCCGGGCGCACGGTGGACCATCCCATGGACTTCGTGGTGTCGCTGGGCAGGGGGCGAGATCGGCTAGTAAAGCTGATCGGCTCGCCAACCCTGCAGGCGGCCAAACTGGCTTCTTTTACTTGGATGGAGTTGCGCGAGACTCGGCCGCAGTCTCAGCGCGTGGTACTGGTCAAC
>JAKANU010000337.1 GCA_021812315.1 Pseudomonadota bacterium | reverse complement strand
GCCATGAGCGCCGCCAACAACGCCTACGACTCGGTGCAAAAGGCCAGCAAGCAGGCCGCCGAAGTGGTTGAGGCCAACTTCAACACCGTGACCAACACCGCGATGAAGGCCGCCCAGACCACCAGCAGCCGCAGCAAGCGTGCAGCCTGAGCGCAAGGGCGCCGAACCGAATACCGGCTGCCGCTTCGCAGCCGTTCCGATTGTCTCCTCGGTACTTCCCAGTACCTTCCCACCGGTCAACCATGACCGGTTTTTTTTGCCGCCAAAGCGGTGAACGGATCGAATCTTCCGCCGCTCTGGCAAAGTGCGATCAAGGCTTGGGCGGTGTGCCGCGCTCGGCCTGCGCCGACTCCGGGTCTTCCGTGAGTGTGAGCAGGATGTCGGCATACCAGGCGCAGTTCAGCCCGAGCGACTCGTCCTGCCGCAGATCACGCCCGCCCATATCGATGCGGCTGGAGTGCACGCCAAGGAGCCTCCACGGCAGTGGCATGTTGTCACCCGCGATGCGCATGACGACCGGCGCCCCGCTGGTACCACGATGCGTTCGCGCGTCGGTCAGGAAGTAACCCTGGCCCTGGAAACGCAGACCGAAAGACGACGCAATCACGGCCTGGCGCACGACAGGAAGATGATGCAGGGCATCATGAAACCCCAGTGGGAAGCCGACGATGAGGAGCGAGCTTCCAACCTCGATCTCCTGAAGAAAATTCTGCAGATGGTCCGGCGTAAAACACTGCAGCGCGACGGATGCCGGCAGTGCGGCACGGTCGAGTTCGATCACCGCCACGTCGATGTCCCCCGCCGAGTCCCGCCCCTGGCGCCAGACACTTTGACCGTCCTTATAGAGCAGGACCGAAAGCCCAGTTGAGCGCGTCAGGTTGTCGGCGTCGGTATGCAACTCGATTTCGATGCGATTCGGAAAGTGGTTGCTTGGCTTGTCGATCACCACGTGGCGACTCGTGACCAAGAACAGGCGCGCGTCACGCTCGAAAAAGAACCCGCTGGCTCCCGTCAAGGGACGGTTGTTGTCGAAAGTGGAAACGCGCGCGGTGGTCGGCGGCACAGGTTCGATCATGGTCATCCTTGCAATGCTTGCGCGCATGACGTCGCGGCGGCGGAAACTATCGGCGAACACGCGAAAGCTACACGACCATGGGCACTGCGGCGCCGTCCAGCGCCAACACGGCACCGCTCACATAGCCAGCCCGCCGCGAGGCGAGAAACACCACGGCATCCGCAACGTCCTCGGCTTGCGCGACACGTCCCATCGGCATGGCACGTAGCTTTTGTTGCATCACATCCTCCACCGACTTTCCCGTCAACCTCGCCTCGGCCATCAGGCCTTCCTGCATGCGCTGCGTTGCGGTGATGCCGGGGTTGACGACGTTGACACGCAGGCCGCGCGGCGCGAAGGCGTTGGCAAGGCCCGCGCTGGCCAGCATGAGCGCGGCGTTGGCCGCACCGCCGGCCAGGTGGGTGGGTGAAGCCAGCTTGCCGCCCGTGCCAACCACGTTGATGATCACGCCGCCGCGTTGTGCCATGCCTGGCAGCACGGCGTCCATGGCATGGATGTAGGTGAAGTATTTCGCGTCCATGGCCGCATGCCAGTGCGCCGCCGTGAGTTCCGCCGCGGGCGTGCGCCTGGCGGCACCCGCCGAGTTGACCAATACGCCGATGGGCCCCAGCTTCGACTCGACCTCGCGCACCATGCGCGCCGCCTGCTCGGGCTGGCCGAGATCGGCCTCGATGGCCACGGCATGCGCCCCCCTGGCCTGCAGCGCCGCGAGCGCCAGTTCCAGATGGTCGCGCGTGCGCGAGGCAATGGCAATACGCGCACCCTCATCCGCGAATGCCTGCGCGCAAGCCAGGCCGATGCCCTTGCTGCCACCCGTGATGAGCACCACGGTATCCCTCAAACCCAGATCCATCACCTTGCTCCTTTTGGACTTCAACGCCATGCACAGGAATGACCGCAGCACATGGCGGTGCACAGCATTCAAGCGGTTTGATTCTGCACATCCAGCACGGCGCGCTGGTTGAGTTCGGCGAGCAACGCCAGCATGGCCTCGGTCAGCGGCATGGCCAACCCGGCGCGGCGAGCCAATTCGACCGGCGCACCGAGGATCGGGTCGACTTCCAGCGAACGCCCGCGTTCCAGATCCTGCAGGGTCGAGGGCTTCACGGCGCCAATGCCGCGTCCGATGGCGATGCGGGTGTCCGCATCCACCTGGGGGTCGCAGCCATAGGCGCGCGTGAGCGCGATGAGTTCGAGCATGATGCCACGCAGCAGATCCAGCAGGCCGGCGTTGGCGCAGATCTGGTCCATGCGCGCATGGGTGAGCGCAGCCACCGGATTGAAGGACGCGTTGCCGATGAGTTTCATCCAGATGGCGTCGCGAATGCGCGCCGTGGGCTGCGGGTCGCATCCGGCGGCGTGCAAAACCGCGGCCAACGCATCCACCCGCGCGCTGGGCTCGTGCCGAGGCTCGCCGATCACGTAGCGGTACTGGCCGTTGGCGACGATCTGCCCTGCTGCCGTCACCTCGGCCGAGCCGTGCACCACGCAGCCGACGATGTGCGCGGCGTCCAACGCCGCATCCATGCAGCCATCCGGGTCCAGACAGGCGATGCGCGCCGGGCTGCCATCGGCCAGCCGCGCGTACGCACTGGCATCGCCATGAAAGTACCACCAAGGAAGACCGTTGATGGCGGGAAGCACCATGGTCTCGGGCTGCAGCATGCCGCGCAAACGCGGCAGCAGAGGACCGATCTGGTGCGCCTTCACGCCCAGCACGACCAGATCCTGTGGGCCGAAGTCCTCCGGGCTGTCGCTGGCCTGCAGTTGAACCGCCGCGGCCCCCGACGGATCGCTCAACATCAGACCGTGCGTGCGGATGGCCCGCAAATGCGCGCCGCGCGCCACCACGCCCACCGCGTGCCCAGCCTGTGCGAGCTTCACCGCCATGCTGCCGCCCACCGCACCTGCGCCCACCACAACCACCCGCATGTCAAACCTCCAGTTGCTTGTGCCCGGGGAGACACGCCCCTGGCACATGGTAGGAGGACGAACATCGGCTTGCTGACCAAGCGGCACACCCGCCGGGTGAAAGTTCACCCATCACGCCCTAAGCTGTGGCCACGACAGATCATCGCGCCAAGCTCCCTGCCCACGCTCTCTATGAACCCCATGTCCGCGCTCAGCCGCGTCGTGCTCAGTCACTACTTCACCAGCGGCCTGGTTTCGGCGG
>JAKANU010000336.1 GCA_021812315.1 Pseudomonadota bacterium | reverse complement strand
CGCCCTGGTGGCCTCGGCCGTGAACCTGGTGGTTCAGGCCGCCCGCTTCCACGACGGCGCCCGGCGCATCACCCAGGTAAGCGAGGTGCTGGGTCTGGACATCGACATGGTATTGCAGCAAGACCCGTTTGACTGGTTGACGCAGACCCGGCCCCGGACGCGCTTGTAGAGCTCGCGACCCAGCGCTGACTCAAGGCCATGAGCGGCGTCCACGCTTTCAAGCTTACGCGCTTGGTGGCACGGAGCCACAGGGGCGGCGCTCGGCTGCTGGCTCCGGCGCTGCTCGGCGTGGTGCTCGGCAGTGCCGCGCAATTGCAGCAAAGGACCCTGTTTCCTGTCTCAGCCTATGGATGGATCATCGTTGCAGCCCTTGTCATTGGGGCGTTTGCAGCTATTCAATCAATAGCAGGATGGTCGCGTTGGGGATGCGTTCTGCTGGCCTGGGCGGCGGCCAGTTTTGCCGTCACCGGGCTGCGTGCCGGCGCGTTTCTGGCGTCGGGTCTGGCCCCGGCACTCGAGGGACGTGATCTGTTGGTGACAGGCGTTGTCGCGGCGATGCCGCAACGCAACGACGCAGGTCTGCGCTTGCGCCTGGAGGTTGAATCGGCGCAACTCGAGGGGGTGTCGGTGCGATTGCCGCCGCTGGTGTACGTAGGTTGGTACGCTGAGCCGTTTGTCGCTGCCGAGCGCATGCCCAAGCTTTCCGTGCCAGCGCCCGCCAGTGTGGTCGCAGGTGAGCGCTGGCAACTCACGCTGCGCTTGAAGGCACCACACGGCGTGAGCAATCCGCATGGATTTGACTATGAGCTCTGGCTTTGGGAGCAGGGTTTGCAGGCATCGGCTTATGTGCGCGCCGGGCCGAAGGATCCTTTGCCGCGGCGCCTGGGTCAGACCTGGCGGCACCCCGTAGAGCAACTGCGCCAAAGCGTGCGCCAGCGCATTTTCGAGCGCGTCGCTGATCGCCAGACGGCGGGCTTGATCGCTGCGCTGGTCGTCGGTGATCAAAATGCCATTGAGCGTGCTGATTGGGACGTCTTTCGTGCCACGGGCGTGGCCCATCTGATGTCGATTTCCGGTCTGCATATCACGATGTTTGCGTGGGCCGCCCATTGGCTTGTGAGTTGGCTATGGAGGCGATCAAGTGCTCTGTGTCTGCGCCTGCCAGCCGTCAGCGCGGCACGCATCGGCGGGGTTCTGTTCGCTGCCAGTTACGCGGCGTTCAGCGGTTGGGGCGTGCCCGCGCAACGCACCGTCCTGATGCTCGCCACGGTGGCTGCCCTGCAACTCGGGGGCAAGCGCTGGCCCTGGCCGCAGGTCTGGTTGCTGGCGTGCGCGGTGGTCGTGATGCTCGATCCGTGGGCACTGTTGCAGCCCGGATTCTGGTTGAGTTTTGTCGCCGTCGGTGTCCTGTTTGCCAGCGATCCCGGAACGTCGAGCAAGAAATTGACGCCGCGCGAAGACCCCGCCATCGGCAGTCTCGTGACCCGCACAGGCTCGATTCTGAAGCGGCTGCTTCACGAACAATGGGTCATCACCCTGGCGCTGACGCCGTTGACTCTACTGTTGTTTGGTCAGGTCTCGGTGGTTGGACTGGCGGCGAATGCGTTGGCGATTCCCTGGGTCACCTTGCTGGTCACGCCATTGGCTTTGCTCGGCGCGCTATTCGCGCCCGCATGGGACGGCGCAGCCATGGCGCTAGCGCTGTTGTTACGTTACCTCCAGTTGCTGAAAGCTTTGCCGATGGCATCTGTTAGTGTTGCGCAGGCGCCACTATGGGCCGGTGCGGTTGGCGTGCTGGGTGGCTTGTTGTTGGCGATACGCCTGCCGTGGAGCCTGCGACTCGCCGGTTTGCCCCTGCTGTTGCCTGTATTGCTCTGGCGCACGCCGGGGCCTCCCGACGGACAATTTGAACTCGTGGCAGCTGATGTCGGGCAGGGAAGTTCGGTGATTGTTCGAACCGCGCATCACGCATTGGTGTACGACGCCGGGCCGCGCTTCAGCCGCGACAGCGATGCCGGCCATCGTGTGCTGGTTCCGCTACTCAGTGCACTGGACCTGTCGCTTGATCGGCTGATCCTGAGTCACCGCGACCTCGATCACATTGGTGGCGCAGTGGCATTGCTGGCCATGCAGCCGCAGGCGATTTTGTCGAGTTCCATTGAGGACGATCACGAGATGCGCTCACTGGGACGCTCGGAACGCTGCTTGGCCGGGATGCGATGGCAATGGGACGGCGTGGAATTCGTCGTGCTGCACCCCGGGCCGGACGACTACCGCTTGCGTAAGAAGAGCAACGCCATGAGTTGCAGCCTGCGGATCGCCGGGGCCGGGAGTTCGGCGCTCCTTGTGGGCGATCTAGAGCAAGCCCAGGAACTCGGCCTGGTCGCGCAAGCGAGGCCGCAGGGCCTGGAGCTGAGATCCGATGTGTTGCTGGTGCCACATCATGGCAGCAAGAACTCAAGCAGCCAAGCATTTGTGGACGCCGTGCAACCGCGGATTGCGCTGGTGCAGGCAGGGTACCGCAATCGCTTTGGGCATCCGGCACCGGAGGTGGTGGCGCGCTATGAACAGCGTGGGGCAGGTGTTTTCGATTCGCCTCATTGTGGCGCGATGATCTGGCGATCGCAGCAGCCGCAGGAACTCACCTGCCAGCGCGAACAGGCGCTGCGCTACTGGCACCACCGCGCGCCCGTGTGAACCTCACGAAGGTGCCAGTGCTCGCCTCAGACGGGGTTGATTGACGGAGGCCAGACCGAATCCATGCCGGTGCTTTGATCCAGCGCCATCTCGGCGGCGGCCCAAAGCGATTCCGGGTTGGTATCGCCGGCGATATCGCAGTCCAGGTAAATCATGCCGCCGCGGCTCGCCAAATCCTGCAAGGTCTTGTGATCTGCGTCGGAGGGACCGAGGCCGACGATCACCGGACGATGCGACAGGTGTTCGCAGGCCTTGAGCAGGCGCTCCATCAGCGAACGATCGCGCTCACGCAGGCCTGAAAGCAGCACGATGACATGCGAGTAGTCGCTCAGGAACGCCTGAGTCAGACCGATTTGCAGACCATGACGTGCCATGGCGATGATCCGGCGCACCGTCTGCCCGGTTTCCAGGTCGACGTAGTCGGTGCCGACATCCATTGATTCCGGGCGCGATCCGACGAAGCGTCGATGCACCACTTCGGTGCTATAGGTCTTGCCCAGCCATCGCACCAAATTGAACGAGTCGGTTCCCAGGGCGGAGCACACCATAACACGCTGGAAATGATC
>JAKANU010000335.1 GCA_021812315.1 Pseudomonadota bacterium | reverse complement strand
GTCGACCGCGCAGGTCTTGACGTTGATGCCCAGCGGCTGCGCGCGAGTCTGGATCACGGCCAGGGTTTGCGGCAGAACCTCGCTGTCGACCAGGAAGGTTGTGGATTTGGATTTTCCCGCGCGCATGGCCAGCGTCATGGCTTCGGCTGCGGCGGTGGCTTCGTCGAGCATGGAGGCGTTGGCGATTGGCATCGCCGTGAGGTCGGCGATCATGGTCTGGAAGTTGATCAGTGCTTCCATGCGGCCCTGGCTGATCTCGGCCTGGTATGGCGTGTAGGCGGTGTACCAGGCCGGGTTTTCCAGAATGTTGCGCAGGATCACGCCCGGTGTGTGGGTGTCGTAATAGCCCTGGCCAATGTAGCTCTTGAAGACCCGGTTTCTGGTGGCAATGGCCTTCAGTTCGGCCAGCGCTGCGGCCTCGGTCACGGCCGCCGGAATGTCCATCGGCTGGGTGCGCGCGATGGAACGCGGGACGATGCCGTCAATGAGTTCACGCCGCGAAGCGGCGCCTATGGCTTGCAGCATTGCGGCCTCGTCGGCCTCACTCACGCCGATGTGGCGGGCGATGAACTCGTCGGTGTTTTCAAGTTCGCTCAGCGGCTTGGCAGATTGCATCAGCATGGGGTCTTCCGGTTCAGGCGTTGGCAGAAAAGCGCGTGTAGTTGGTCTCGTCCATGAGTGCATCCAGTTCGGCAGGTGCCGACAGGCTGAGCTTGAAGAACCAGCCGGCGCCGAGCGGGTCGCTGTTGGCCAGCGATGGATCGGCGCGCAGCGCTTCATTCACCTCGGTGATGGTGCCGCTGACGGGCATGTAGACGTCCGCAGCCGCCTTGACCGATTCCACGACACCGGCAATGTCCTTGGCGGTGAAACTCTGGCCGATTTCGGGCAGATCGACGAACACGACGTCGCCCAGCGCGTCCTGTGCGTGGTGCGTGATGCCAACGGTGGCCGTGTCGCCGTCGACCTTGATCCATTCGTGGTCGGGGGTGTATTTGATGGTCATGGGAACCTCCAGAAAATTGGGTCGATAAAAGGATGAATGAAAGCGATCGGAAATCAGCCGCGAAAGTAGTTCGTTGGCACAAACGGCATGGCGACGACCTCCATCGGCACCGGCTTGCCACGCACGATGGCGTTGACGCGCGTGCCCGGCGCCGCCAACTGCGTTGGCACGTAGCCCATGGCAATCGGTTTGTCGATGCTCGGGCCGAGCAGGCCGCTGGTGACTTCGCCAAGGCGCTTGCCAGCGCTGTCCTGCAGTTCCGTGTGCTCGCGCACGGGGATCCGCTCAAGGGCCACCAGTCCAACACGCTTTCGAGCGGCAGCGCCCGCGCCGCCTGCGAGTTGCGCTAGGATTTTTGTAGCGCCCGGAAAACCCCCAGCACGCGCGCCGTCGGCGCGTCGCACCTTTTGCATGGCCCAGTTCAATGCCGCTTCCACCGGCGTGGTGCTGGTGTCTATGTCGTTGCCATACAGCGGCAGCCCGGCTTCCAGGCGCAGCGAGTTGCGCGCACCCAGGCCGATCGGTTTCACCTCGGGCTGCGCCAGCAAGCTGCGCGCCAGCAGTTCGGCCTGAGACGCTTGTACTGAAATCTCGAAGCCGTCCTCGCCGGTGTAGCCGCTGCGTGTGAGAAAGCACGAGAGCTTTTGCGTGCCGCAGGCGATGTCGAAGGTGCCACCGGTCATGAACACGAGTTTTTCCACGCCTGGTGCCAGGCGTGACAGCGCCTTGACCGCCAGCGGTCCCTGTAGCGCCAACAGCGCCTTTTCCGGCATCGGAATGACGTCGCAGCGCTTGCCGATCATCGCCTTGATGTGCGCGATGTCAGCCACTTTGCAGGCCCCGTTGACGATGATAAATATTTCCTTGTTTCCCTTGTTGAAAAACATCAGGTCGTCGAGGATGCCGCCGGCCTCGTTGAGCAGCAGGCCGTAGCGCTGCTTGCCCACCGGCAAGTCGATCACGTCAACCGGCAGCAGGCTCTCCAGCGCGGCGGCGGCATCCGGCCCGACCAGATGCAGCTGGCCCATATGCGAGACGTCAAACAGACCTGCGGCAGCACGCGTATGCTTGTGCTCGGCCATCAAACCGGCCGGGTATTGCACCGGCATCGAGTAGCCGGCAAACGGCACCATGCGCGCGCCGAGTTCGACGTGCAAATCGTTGAGCGGAACTTTCAGTAGCGTGTCGGATTCATGGGTCATGGGCGGACTCCTGCATGGCAAAGGGGCAATCAATTCCATGCCTTCGACCGCGGTCAAAACCATGGGCTGCCCCCGCTGTCCGCTCTACCTGAGAGATTCGCCTGACGATGCAGGTTTGCTCCTTCGGTGGGTGGCATCAGGTGCCGCCTCTCTCCAGTGGGGTAACGTCCGTTTGACGGGACGTGTGTCAGTCCTTTTGCCTGAGCGTTCACCACCCACTCGCGTGGGTGCCTGCGCCTTCGGCGGCACTTCGCTGAAGTGCTCTCTTCTGACGCTAGCGATTCTAGCGCGTGTCGCTGCCGCGTTCGACTTCAGTTGTTCAGTAGCAATTGCAGGATGATCCCGGTGGCGATCGCGACCAGAACGTAGTCGGCGCCCATCTGCACCCATTGATAGCCCTGTGGCGGCGCGCACAGCAAGTGAGCACGCCAGTCCTCGACGACAAATTGTCGGCTGCGGAATTGACGCGGCAGCAGTTGGCCTTCGCGCAGCTCGTGCGCCGGCCCGCCTGCACGTGCATCCTGCCAGGCGCCGGGAACGGGTTGACCGCGCCGGGCTGGATCGTGGCGGTAGACACGTTGATCCCGACAATCAGGCACCGCGGTCTGGGTATTGCCTGCGCGGCGCGCTTCGTCGAGCTGCGTCTCGTAAGTACTCGCCTGGGCGAATGCCAGCGACGGCGCCGTCAGCGACGCGGCGATCACAGCACAAATAACTGCCTGATTTCTCATGTGGGGCTCCTCTGGCTTGCCCAGCCGTGCCTGGGTGCATCTAGTTTAGCGCCCTTGCCATGCGGGCTACCGGAGTTGTTACTTGTAGACCAGATCGCGCAGGGTCAGCGACAGGCTTGGCACGTAGGTGATGACCATCAGGCAGGCCAGTACCACCAGCACGAAGGGCACGAGGTCCTTGACGATGCGGTCCAGCGAAATGCGTGCCACCGTGCACGCGGCAAACAGGTTGACGCCAAAGGGCGGGGTGATCATGCCCAGCGCCAGGTTCACAACCATCACCAGGCCGAAGTGCACCGGGTCGATGCCAAAACGCTGTGCCACCGGCGCGA
>JAKANU010000334.1 GCA_021812315.1 Pseudomonadota bacterium | reverse complement strand
TCTGAACCCCAGAGCGCCTGCATGACACCGAACCCGCAAGTCCCGCCGCTCGCCGTCTGTGTCGAAGTCGCACAGGTGCGGGGTTCGGCGCCACGCGAAGTCGGCGCGCGCATGCTGGTGCGCGCGCACGATGCGCAAGGAAGCATCGGTGGCGGGCATCTGGAGTGGCTGGCGCTGCAGCGCGCGCGCAAGCTGTTCGTGCAGTGGCGGCTTACACCAGCGCAGGCCGGCGAGCAGCAGGAAACCCACCCCCTCGGCCCCAGCCTGGGCCAGTGCTGCGGCGGCGTGGTGACGCTGCGTTATCGGCCCTGGCATGCCCCTGAACTGCCCAGGCCGGCCCCGCTGTTCCATCTGCAATTGCATGGTGCCGGACATGTCGGCCGGGCACTCGTCAAACTGCTGGTCACGCTGCCCTGCACGGTGCAATGGGTGGACGTGCGCGACGCAGCGTTTCCCACGGCCGATCCAGCCGAGCACGACGGCCCGGCACGCATCATGCGCCTCGCCGTGGACAGTCCCGAAGCCGAAGCGGCGCTAGCCCCGCCCGGCGCCTTCTACCTGGTGATGACCCACAGCCACGCGCTGGACCAGCAGATCTGTGAAGCCGTGCTGCGGCGTGGCGATGCCGGCTGGCTCGGGCTGATCGGCTCGAACAGCAAGCGCGCGCGTTTCGTGCACCGCCTGCAGGCGCGCGGCCTGTCAGCGGCATCGCTCGCCAGCCTGGTCTGCCCCATCGGCGTGGGCGGCATCCCCGGCAAGCAACCCGAGATCATCGCCCTGGCGGCGGCAGCGCAACTGCTGCAGCTTGCAGCCAGCCAGCCTAGCCCTGCAAGCCCGCAGTGCCGGCTGCCGCAGCGCCCCACGGCCCATGCCGACTGGGGCGCATCGATCGGGTGAGAGCCCCTAGGCCGGCGGGGTGTACAGCGCCCAGAATTGCTCGCGCTGGCCTTTGCTGGTCTTCATCGCCTGCATGGTCTGCATGGCGTGGCGCAGCAGGCCGGCAGGATCCTGGTTGTCGTCGGGGTAGAGCGTGATGCCCATGCTCAAGGGGCATTGCCACAGCAGTGTGTCCGACAGGGTGTACGGCACGTCGAGGTCGAGCTGCAGGCGCTCGAGCAACGGGGCGATGTTGTCGATGCGCTGGATATCCTCGAGCACCAGGGCGAAGGTGTCGGCCTCCAGCCGCACCACCAGATCGGTCTTGCGCAGGGCGCGGCGCAGGCGGCTGGCCAGTTGTTCGAGCACCAGATCGCCCAGGGCCGTACCGTGCGTCTGGTTCAGGGTGTGGAAATCATCCAGGTCGAGCACCGCGACGACGACCTTGGTGCCGTGGCGACGCGCACGCGCCAGGGCGTTGGGCAGCAACTCGTCGAGCGCGGCGCGGTTGAGCAGCCCGGTGAGCGGGTCGCGCAGGGGACGCTGCTCCAACTGGCGGCGCACGTTGTCTCCCGCCTGGCGGTAGCCTTCCATCTGCCAGGCTTCGTCGCGACGAAGCCGCTTGTACAAGGCGGCCATCAGCGGACGGCGTTGTTGCAGCGCCAGATCGGCAGCGTAAGCCTCGAAATCGGCGGCGAAGAGCGCCGAGGCCGACATGATCCAGATGGGTTGCAGCCCCCATTGGTAATACAGGCTGCCCACCTCGACCATGCGGTGCTGCAACTCCAGGGTGTATTGCGCCTCGAGCAGTTCACGGTAATGCTGCGCCTGCATGGACACGAGCTGCCGGCATTGCGCATCGCTGAGGGAACTCAGCATGGCATCGCGGGTCGAGGGAGTCTGGATGGAGGACTCAAACGAGCGGGCGAACGCTTCGGCACGCAAGGCAAGATCCGGCGCGCAGTCCGCCAAGGCCTGGGCTTCGGACTCCGAAAGCTGCAAAAACTCCATCAGCATCTGCATGCAGTGATCTCCTTGAACAGGCCCACGGCCCGTGACGTCTCCAGCCTGGTATTGTCGGTGCTGCGGAGATCGGCGCAACATCTCGCGTCGTCCTCATGTCCCACGCCCGGGCCGGGACGGCATCGGGGCGCATGCCGATGAAAGCCCGGCGGCGCGACTGGCCGCAAGCGGGCCGGCCTCGCGCTCAGGACGCGCGATCCCCGGTCTCGAACTCGAACCGCCGCCGGAAGGGTTTCCCATTCACGAAGCCGTCCACGATCGCCGTGTAGCGCGTGTTGGGGGCGAGGGGGCTCAAGGCGTAGGCAACTCCCGCGAACCCTGCCATGAGGTGATGCGGGTCGTTGGCCGCGTCGAGCACCCGCAAGGCGATGGAATGCCCGGCGGGGTCGATGAGCTCGGCATGGGCCAGGCGCAGCGTGTCGGCCAGATTGCCCATGACGACGACCGGTGTGCCGAATGCGCCATGGGTTCCGGGCGGCATTGGCTCCTCGTGGTCGGCCGAATAAGGCAGGCCTCTGGTGCCTTGGCAGGGAAACGTCAAAGGCTCGTCCTGGCGGGTGATGCGGTTGATGACCTGCCCGTTCTGCAGGCTGGCCCAGACCTGTGGATAACGGCGCCCGGCGCTCTTGACGATCGCGATGCCAAACTGGTGCATCGGATAGAACAGTGTCGGTGCGTGGTATGCCGCCGCCAGCAGCCCGTCAACGATTTCGAGTCCGTACCCGGTCTCCGTGAACGCACGGTCCTTGTAGAACATCATGTCATCCGATCCGGCGTAGACGTCCGAAGGCCAGCCGAGCTTCTGTGCACGCTCTTGTGCCGTGATGCCGAGGAACGAAGGCCGACCGGCCTGCTCGTAATCCGACATGACCTGGTTGTTGGCTTGATAACGCGCATGCAGCCACGCCGCATGGTCGAGGATCCGGTTCTCGACCATGGCTGGGAAGCCGCATTCCCGGCGATAGCGGTTGATGCGGTCGAACGCGGCGCGTTCGGCGCTGCCCTGCGGGTAAGTCGGTCTCGGCAGCGTGCCGGGAACCGGAACCGCCATCTGGTTGTAGGCGAAGATGTGGGCTGACCCGACTGGCGCAGTGCCCGGCGCGGGCCCGGTGGTCGAGCAGGCAGTCAAGCCTGCACCAAGCACCAGGCTCACCAGCAGCATGCGCAATCCACACCGGTGTGTCGTCACGGCATCCACCCCCTGTGCGTCAGCGTCGTGTCGCCAGCAGCACCTTTGCGGGCGCTGTGCAGCGCGCCGCAGTGGGTTGGCCGCTCATCAATGGTCGATGCTGATGGCATGGGCCAGGTTCTGGTTGCCCGAGGGGGTGAAGGCGACCTCCACCTTCGCGCCATTGGCCAGGGTGCCGCCGCTGGG
>JAKANU010000333.1 GCA_021812315.1 Pseudomonadota bacterium | reverse complement strand
GATTTGCAAGGCGTCGCTGGTGGAATAAACCATGCGGATGTCGCCGCCGAGGGCCTTGGCCTTCATCAGGGACAATCGCTTCGACGCCGGAACTCGCAGCGTGTCGCCGTAAGTGCAAAGGATGACGTCACGCTCCACGGCCAGTTCAATGGCCATATCAATGCGGCCAATAGGCAGGACGCAGACCGGGCACCCTGGTCCGTGCACCATGCGGACATTCTCTGGGAGCAAGTCCGACAAGCCATAGCGAGAAATGGCATGCGTGTGGCCACCACAGAATTCCATGAAGCTGAAACTGCGCTCGGACTTTGCCGCTGCGGCGATCTTGTCTGCCAGCGTTCGGGCGACATGACCATCGCGAAACTCGTCGATGTATTTCACTGCGTCAAGTTGTCATAGGGAACCGCTGAAAAAAGTGCCAGAGTCTTTGACGCTTCTTCAGGGTCGAGTTTAGATAGGGCGTAGCCGACATGCAGGATCACGTAGTCGCCGACCTCGACGCCGTCCAGCAGGGCCAGCGAAACTTCCTTGGTCACGCCACCCAGATCGACCATGGCCCAGTCCTCACCCTTTCCGCTGCCAATTTCCACCACCCTGACCGGAAGTGCAAGACACATTTCACGACTCCAATGAATTGATTGCCACCCAGGCCTGTCCAACGGCAATACTCGCGTCGCCCGGAGAAAGATATCGCGGCGCCAACACCGTCAGTCCAAGGCGCTCTAGATTTTGCCGTAGGCCGTACGATAGCAGGGAGTTCAAGAAGCAGCCACCGCCCCAGGCGATCGTGCTCAGGCTGTGGTTCTGCGCGGCTTCGCACACCCAATGACTCAATCCGTCGACCAAGCTTGAGTGAAAGCGTGCCGCGGCTTGTGCTACGTTCGTCGAGTCAAGAAGCGCATCGAGCAGCGGCAGCAGGTCCAACTCGCCCTCTGGACCGATCTGCCACCCGTCGGGAAAAGGCTGTGGCCACCCATGGCGTTCGATGTAAGGGCTGGCGGTCTGCTCCAACACGATAGCCGCCTGCGCCTCGTACGTGGTGTGCAGGCATAGACCCAATAGGGCACTGGCGGCGTCAAAGATCCGGCCCATGCTGGAGCTGCGCGGGCAGTTGAAGTCGCGCTCCAGCATGGCGGCGATGGTGCCTGCGCCCGCCTGCATGAGGCGTCCACCGATCTGCGCATTGCGACCCAACTGGTGTAGCGCGGACGCCGCCATCCGCCATGGCTCGCGCGCCGCTTTGTCGCCGCCTGGCATGGGCAGCGTCCCGAGATGGCTCAAACGTTGAAACCTGGCGCCATCAACCGTCAACAGTTCTCCGCCCCAGGCGCGACCATCCGATCCGAGTCCGAAGCCATCGAGCGCCAAGCCGATGACCGGGCCTGTGTGACGGTGCTCTGCACAGACTGCGGCGATGTGCGCGTGGTGATGCTGTACCGCGACCAGCGGCAACCCCCTGCTATTCGCAAACGCTACCGCTGCTTGTGTGCTGTAGTCGTCCGGGTGCAGGTCGTGGGCGACGATTTCTGGCCGGAGTTCAAGCAGCGCCAGCATGCGCTGCACCGTTTCATCGAGAAAGGAACAGGTCGCCGCATTCTCCAGATCGCCGATATGTACGGAGGTGTGGATTTCGTCGTTGCGTGTGGCGCAGATGCTGTTCTTGAGATGGGCGCCAAACGCCAACACCGGTGGCCCGCTGCGCGGCATGCGGATCACGGCCGGTGTGTAGCCACGGCTGCGTCGGATGAATTGCAGTACCCCTGCCGACGCCCTGACGACACTGTCGTCGCAGCGCGCCGCAACGTCTCGGTCGTGATCCAGGATCGCATCAGCGATGCCTGCCAACCTCGCCACAGCCTCTGCGGTCTCGCGCACAATCGGCTCCCCGCCCGGATTGGCGCTGGTCATTACCATGATAAGTTCATGCGGGGCTGCCAGCCAGGCTGTACCATCGGGTCGCCCTGCGGCCTCATGGAACAGCAGAAAGTGTATTGGTGTCGTTGGCAACATGACGCCTAACTCGCGAAGACCTGGGGCCACGCCGGACAACGATTTGGTCCCACGGGGATGGCTGCGAAGAAGGACTACCGGGCGCTCACGGCTTTCCAGCAGCGCCTGCTCTTGCGGTGAAGCGAGCGCATAGGGCTCCAGACTCGTCACGTTGAGAGTCATCACGGCAAACGGCTTTTCTTCCCGGTTCTTTCGTTCGCGCAATTTCGCTACAGCCGCAGAATTGCGGGCGTCGCAGGCGAGGTGGAAGCCGCCCAGTCCCTTGATAGCCACAATGGCGCCAGACCGCAGCAAAGTCACTGCGAGCGAAATCGGGTCAGGTTCAGGTAACGGATGGCCCGCCATGCGCAGCGACAGCTTGGGCCCGCAGTTGGGACAGCAAGTGGTTTGCGCATGAAAGCGCCTGTCGTGGGGGGAGGAATATTCGCGCGCGCAGTCCGCGCAAAGCGCAAACGGCGCCAGACTTGTCTGGGGCCGGTCGTAAGGCAGGGCGCGCGTGACCGTGTACCGCGGTCCGCAGTTGGTACAGGTGATAAAGCTATGCCGCCAGCGACGACCAGCTCGATCAAAAAGATCGGCGAGACAGTCGTTGCAGACCGCGACATCGGGGCCGATGCCTGTGGTGGCGGTGCCGCTGACGCTTTCAACGATGTCAAATTGGCGATTTGACGGGTCGGGTTGGGTAGCCGAAGCCTGCACGCCATCGACGCGGGCAAGCGCGGGTGAACCAGTACGCAAGAGCTCGATCAACGTTGCCACCCGAGTTGCTTCACCCTGGGCAAAAATGTCGACTCCATGCGCATCGTTGCGAATCCATCCGCTCAGTCCCAACTCCCTGGCCAACTGCCAGACGAAAGGTCGAAAGCCGACACCCTGAACGATGCCTGTCACCCGGATGCGACGTGCGATTGACGTTGGGTTGCTCGGGCTCTCCACGAAGTGATCCGAAAGACGGCGAAACTCACTCAATCTTCAGTCGCCTGAGCGCTGCAGCCTTTGTTCCAATTCGGCAATCCGCCGCTTCAGGCCTTCCACTGTTGTTGATTTTGCGAGGCGTGCCGCCAGCATTCCCTCGTGCAGATAATCGAGCCATTCCGCCATACCCTCGCCGCTTGTGGCAGACACCCGGATGACACGGAGTTGCGGATTGATCCTGTGCGCAAATTCAACTGCTGCCTCGACGTTGAACGACAAGTACGGAAGCAGGTCGACCTTGTTGAGCAGCATCAGGCTGGCAGCACGGAACATATCAGGATACTTGATCGGCTTGTCTTCCCCCTCG
>JAKANU010000038.1 GCA_021812315.1 Pseudomonadota bacterium | reverse complement strand
TGTGTCGCACTTTGTGTAGATATCGTTGAGAAAAAGCCGGTGAACTATGAGATGAAGCTTCTCAAACCCAAAGAGATCAAAGAGCATTTGGACGAATATATTATTGGTCAAGAGGCTGCAAAAAAGGAGCACATCAACGAAAGCTCAGGCTTCGCCCAAGGAAGCGGTAAAAGACTCGGTCCAACAAATCTGGGATGCCGGCGTGAGTGCCCTGGCCAAAGTCCAGACTGAGGGCGCCAAGGCCCTGGAAGCCCTGATCAAGGAAGGCATGAGCATGCAGCGCAAGACGCAATCGGCTGCCGAAGAAAAGATCAACGAAGCGAGCAGCAAGATGTCAAATATGGCCACCGACATTTCATCAAGAGCCTCGGGGCAGTGGGACAAGCTCGAGAGCATCTTTGAGGATCGCGTTGCCAAGGCCCTGAACAAACTCGGTGTACCTTCGGCCAAAGACATTAGCGCCTTGGTCGCACGCGTCGAAGAACTCAACAAGAGCGTTCAAAAAATGTCTGCGAAGGCGACCGCCAAGAAGCCGGTCCGGCCTGCAGCGAACAAGCCAGCAGCGAAGAAGGTTGCGAAATCGGCCACCAAACGCGCCACTTCGGCCGTCTGACGGGCGATGCCCCGAACAGGCGAAGGAACGCCGCCAGCTGACGGGGTGCAACCGTTGCGGTGAAAGCCGATGAAGGGAGTCGCGGCGGTGTTGTCGTTGCACTCCATGATTGCTGCGGCGCAACAGCCGACCGATTCCGTCGGCCCTACACTTCACGCGTATGAAGCGTAAGAAAAATAACCGGCCCAGGATTGCCCTGGCCCTCGCGGGAGGGGGGCCGTTGGGTGCCATTTATGAAATCGGCGCTCTGTGCGCCTTGGAAGAGTCCCTCGACGGAATCGATTTAACCCGACTGCAACACTACGTCGGCGTGTCCGCCGGAGGCTTCATTGCGGCGGCCTTGGCCAACGGCATCACGGCACACGAGTTATGTGCTGCATTTATCGACGACAAGAGTGGCTCGTCGGATGCCTTTGACGCCTCGTGGCTGATGGTACCCGCCTATGGCGAGTTTGTGCGCCGCGGCCTCATGCTTCCCGCCCTGGTGTTGTCGGCGTGGTGGCAAATTGCGCTGCGACGCAAGCCCTTGACCTACGCCTTGGAACGCCTAAGCCCTGGGTTGCCTGCCGGCATATTCTCCAACGAACAAATCCACCTGCAGCTTGAGCGCCTGTTTTCGCTGCGGGGCCGTACCAACGACTTTCGTCAACTCAAGACCCAGCTCACACTGGTGGCGACGAATCTGGACAGCGGGGAAGCGGTTCCGTTTGGGCGTCCGGGCTGGGAAGATATTCCGATTTCCCGGGCCGTGCAAGCCAGTGCCGCACTGCCTGGGATGTTTCCCCCGGTGCAGATCGATGGCAACTACTACGTTGATGGAGCCCTGAAGAAAACCATGCACGCCTCCGTGGCGCTGGACGAAGGCGTCGACCTGATGTTGTGCCTGAACCCGCTGGTTCCGTTTGATGCCACTGCGCCCCAGGTGGCCAAGGTCATGCGCGGCGGCTTGCCTGCCGAAAGGCACCATATCCCGCGCATCATCGAGGGCGGGCTGCCGGCCGTACTGAGCCAAACTTTTCGCTCCATTATTCACTCCCGCATGGTCCTTGGGATGCGGCAATACCAGCGCAAATACCCGCAAACGGATATCGTCCTGTTCGAACCGGATCATCGCGACCCGGAGTTGTATCTGGCAAACACCTTCAGCTATTCGCAGCGTCGCCATCTGGCCGAACACGCCTACCAACACACCCGCCAAATGCTGCGCTCAACGAAAACCAGTCTCTCGGCGAAATTGTGGCGTCACGGCATTGCGCTGAACCACGACGTGCTCGACGACCCCAGGCGTCAGCTCAGTGCGCCAGTTGAAATTCGATCGCCGATGGGTCAAGCCATCGACAAGCTCCAGGAAATCATGGACGACCTGGGCCGCACCGTCAACCCGGCGCTGCAGACGGAACACCCGTCATGGTGAAGAAAGCGCCCCGACGCACGGCCCAGCGGATCCTGGAAGTGGCCCTCGAGTTGTTCAACCGGTTTGGTGAACCCAATGTCTCGACCACGCTGATCTCCGCGGAGCTCGGAATCAGCCCCGGCAATCTTTATTACCATTACCCGGCCAAAGACGAGTTGATCAACTCGCTGTTTGACCAATACGAGCGATCGCTCAACGATTTGCTGCATGCCAGTGACGACGTCCGTGACGTCGAGGACGCATGGTTTTTCATGCATACCCTGTTTGAGCTGATTTGGCAATACCGTTTCCTGTACCGAGATCTGAACGATCTTCTGAGCAAGAACCGTCGGCTGGAAACACATTTCCAGGTCGTGTTGAATAACAAGACACACGCGGTGAAGACGATGCTTGACGGGATGAGCCGCGCCGGGGCGGTGCGCATCGACTCGCGCGAGGTCGAGGCTACCGCCACAAGCATGGTCGTAGTGATCACCTATTGGCTGAGTTTCGAATACGTGCGAGACCCCCGCCGTGCCCTGGAGCCGGAGAACGCGCAATTGGCCCTTTTGCGTGGCGCGCATCATGTGCTCAATCTCCTGGTGCCGTATCTCGAACCGGACCAGCGCACGCATTTGCTGGGCCTGGTCGGGGCCTACAATGGGGGCGGCCAATAAGATCACAACATCGGCCACAGGAGATCTCCATGGCCAAATGGACTGCCTTTCCGTATCAGGGTGACTACCTTTTTGACGCCTCCAGCGTCAAGAATCACTGGGCCAGATTGCACGTCGGCGATGCCGAGCCTCTGCCCAAAGACGGAGGAGTCCTCGAGGCTTGGGCGTTGTTCCACAACGGCGATTTTCAGAAGGCCGTGGAGGCCGGCTTGGCCCTCGGTCATGCCGGGCTTACAGTCGCCAACAAGGCAGCGTGCGTCTACGAGACCTTTCTGGAAAGCAAGGAACAGGCGCGACTTGATCTCTACCTTGAGGTGGCGCGTCGCGCCGGTTCGCAGGCTCATGACGATCCTTTGAACTTCAACGCCCATTACTGGCACGGCTACGCCCTGGGTCGCTACAGTCAAGGCATCAGTGTCGCCAAGGCATTGGCGCAGGGAATAGGCAATAAGGTCAAAGGATCCCTGGAACAGGCTATCGAGCTGCAACCGAAGCACGTTGACGCCCATATTGCGCTGGGAGCGTTCCATGCCGAAGTGATTGACAAAGTCGGCTCGCTCATCGGTGCCATGACCTATGGCGCAAGAAAAGACACCGGACTGTCGCTGTTTGAGCAGGCCCTCAAATTGAATATTGAATCGGTCATGGGCATGATTGAATACGCCAACGCCATGCTGATGCTCGAAGGCGAGCGGATGTTGAAAGAGGCAACTCGGCTGTACCAGCAGGCGGCCACCGCCAAGCCGATGGACGCGATGGAACGGTTGAACGCGGAAATGGCTCGCAGCGAACTGCGCAGCTGATGCCCTACTCGCCCCAGGGCAACATCAGCGTCAAGGTGGCGAGCTTGGCGAATTCAGGTTCAAATTCGTCGATGATTTTTTGCGGATCGGGGCACAGACCGGCATCGCTGATGATGCCAAACTGAACGCCGCCGCCGTAACTCAATATTGAAACACCCAGGCCCACGGTACCCGACTGCGGGACCCAGAAGAGGCTCTGCTCCAGTGTCGAGCCGCAAAACTTGAGCTTTTCGCGTGGCCCCGGAACATTGGTCATCACGGCAGTCGTCTTTCGAGAGAACAGGCCCAGCATCGCGTCCTGGGCCGGCTTGATCATCATTCCGGCAACAGCTAGCAGGGCAAAAGTCAGGGCGGGCTGCAGGCTGCCCTTGAGTTCTGTCATACGACGTCGTACCGCGTAAACCCGCGCCACAGGGTTGGCCACGCCAATCGGCAAGATGACCGGTGCCAAACCGAAGCGGTTGCCCAATTTGTGAGCATCTTCCATGGCGCGCAAATTGACCGGCACCATGGCACGAATCTCCTGGTTCGCGACCGAGTCTCCGAGTGACTGGAGATACTGCCCGATCGCCCCCGCGACGCAACTCAGCAGCACATCATTGATCGAGCAGCCAAGCGCCTTGCCAACTGCTCTTACCTCGTCGAGGGCAATCGGCTGGCACCACGCAACATTCTTCTTCAGGCCGGGAATTCCCTTCAACCGCGTTGGTGAATCATCGGTCATTACCGCCAGAGCCGCACCGTCACGCAACACCTGGTAGGCCAGACGAGCCAAGTCCGCCGAACCGGCCATACCCTTGTCGACGCCTCTTCTTGGCTCGCCAATCATTTCCAGGGCATTCACAGCCCCGTCGCCGGCAACCCCCAGGGCTTTCACGGCAACTTCAGCCAACGGCTTGACCACGCTGCCAACGATCCAGTCTTCTGGTGCACGGAATTCATTACCGGATGAGGTTCCCGCCGCCGCATCAGGCGGCGCCATGCCGTCATCGACCAGTGACTGCGTGACCGAGATCAGGGCGATTCCGTCAGCGATACAGTGGTGAATGCGTACCATCAACGCAGAGCCGCCCTGATAGTTCTCTACCAAATGGAACTGCCAAAGCGGTCGTGCCATGTCCAGAGGCCGAACCGCAAGTTCGGCCAGTCGGCGCTGGAGTGCCTGCTGCTCGCTTTCACATTGCGCCGTTGAAAGTCGTTCCAGGACGACATGCTTCTCGATTCGAAAGTCACGATCCCGAACCCAGGTCGCACCGGCGGCATCCTGCACCACACACCAGCCAAACCGGGGGTACCTGAGCAGTCGCTCCTCAATTCTTCGACACACATCCTGATAGGCAACTCCCGGCTTGGTGATCCACACGCCCACAATCATCATCAAATTGGACGGATCATCCATTCGCAGCCAAGCGGTGTCGACTTTGCTCATGCGTTCGCCCGACAGTCCAAGCGTTCCCCTAACAGCATTGGACACGTGCCGCTTGAGCTCGGTGGCCGTGCTCTTTCTTGCGCGCTTTGCAACAACTTGGGTAACCATGCGAACTCCTGATTGGCAAATGAAGGTCCCAATGACCCTTCTTCGGGAAGACCCCCTATTTTGTAGTCAAATCCAGCCTTAAGATGGGGGTGGGTTAGCCCAAATAGCTGGGGTATTCCCGTTGATGGAGCCCGACCCGGTCACCCGGGGTGACGCGGGCACGGAGTTTGGTAGCCAACCAGAGAGGAAGATCATGTCTGAGCTGCAAGCAAAGTTTGAGGCGGCTGTCGCCAGTTCGAAAAATCTGTCGGAACGTCCCGACAACGCAACGCTGCTCAAGATCTACGCGCTTTACAAGCAGGCCAGCAGCGGCGACAACGCTGAAAAGAAGCCCGGCTTCGGCGACATGATCGGACGCGCCAAGTGGGACGCGTGGGCCGCCTGCAAAGGCACCAGCAGTCAGGACGCCATGCAGCAATACATTGATTTGATTGCGTCCTTGAGCTAGGTCTTGGGCCTATGGCTCAGTCGCTTGCGCTCTAGCCCTTATGGGCGGCGCGTGACTTGCGGTGCGAAACTGGCACCAGCATGGCGTCGAGTTGCTTAACGATTTCACTCTCGATCTTGCCTTTGAAGGCGCTGACGATAAAGCCGAGTTTGACTTTGAGCTCGAACATCTCTTTGGTGACGACCAAGGTACCTTCGACGCCAGATCGGGCAAAGCACACCTCGTCCTGACTGCCACCTTCCTGATAGGTGCAAACCATATCGAACGCCGATTCAACTTGTTCGGCCCAGCGAAAAGCGATCTTCCGCGCCTTGGCCAAACCCAACCCGTGGGCGCGTACAACATGAATATCAGCCACAGGAGTGCTCCGTCCGGTTAGGTGTCGGGTTGCCAGCGTGCGCCGCGGTCGGCGCCTTCGCAAGCTCCCTGACGGCATCATAAAAGCGTCGCCAGTCACGGCCTTCACGCTCAAACAATATCTCGAAAGCCGGCACCATTTGATCATAGGTGGCCTGTGCTCCAAAGGATGCATTGTTGCTTTCAGCTACCCACGCGTCGTAGCCACTGTAGCCGCCCCAACTGCTTTTCAACTTGGCATATTGCTCCCGGAATTGCGAAAGCGCCCGATGCTTTGCATCCATGAGCGTGCTGTGGTCCAGGGCGGCGACGCTGCTGCTTTGGTAGATGCAACTCAGGCGCTCGCGCGTCACCGCTGAAAGGGCCTTGAACTGCTGACGCCGACCATCCAATTCGGCGTATTCGCGCCGCGCTGCCGCCGAACCGTGAAGTTCGAGCCAGCGCGCGGTTCCCAAACGCTCGACAGCAGTGGCGAAAGATTCGTTGAACATGGTGTCCCCCTTGCGGTAAAGCACCTGATGCGCCAACTCGTGGAAGATGATGCGGGCGAGTTCACCTTCAGGGTAGGAAATGACCGTGTTGAGCAAGGGGTCGCCGCCGGCCCAATCAAACCAGCCCAGTGTCGAGTACATGGGTACGCCATACACCTGCACGTCCAGCCCCAGATCCTGCAGTGCCCGGCCCTGTGCACGCGCATGTCCCTCGTCAAAATAGCCACGGTAAGCGATGCACCCTGTGATCGGAAAGCACCATGTCTTCGGCGTGAGCGAATGCTCCGGTGCGGCGACAACGTTCCACAGCGCGAAGCGGCGATGTAAATCAGCAAAGTATCGATAACTGGCGTTATCGGGCAGTTTGAGCTCGGTAACGGCGAAGCTGCGGATACGTTGCGCCAGTTCCAGACGCTGTTTCAATCCAGGGTCAACGCTGTTGTCGACAAGCCACTGTTGTATCGGTCTTGCCGATCGCATAATCTGCAGGTGCCCGTCAATCAGTTCCCAGTAATAACCGGTTTGGGCACATCCACTGGCAAGGCTGAGCGCGAACGTGCAGACAATGACTCGAAAAAGGCGCATCGGGCAAGAGTTTACGATGCTGTCCCATGCTGTACAAATTCAAATCGAAAGCGACCGGCGATCTGATCATGCTGCAGGCCCACGGGCGTCGACTGCTTGACATCATCGGCAAAGACACCGGACCCGAAGGCCGTGACCCGGGCATTCTCCAGGTTGCACAAATGGAAGCGGCTATCGCCGCCATCGAAGCGGCTATCGCCGAGGATGAGGCGCTCAAGCGGGAGACCGACGCCGACGGATCACCTGCCGGTGAGGCGGCCGCGCGGGTCGAAGCGATCACCCTGCGTCAGCGCGCGCAGCCTTTCATCGAAACGTTGCGACGTTGCAGGAAGGCGAACTGTGACCTCGTCTGGGGGGTTTAGTTGCGTCAACACACTCAGTCGACCCGCGCTCCCGAGGCCTTCACCACCGGCGCCCACTTGCGGATCTCGGCGTCGATAAAGCGGGCAAATTCGGCAGAAGTGATTCCGCTCGGAATGGCGCCCTGAGCCAACAACTTTTCCTTGATTGCCGGCGAATTCAGCGCCTTGGCAGTTTCCACCTGCACTCTGGTGACGATGTCCGGCGGAGTTCCGGCAGGCGCGAGCAAGCCAAACCAACTGCTCGCATCGAACCCCTTAAGTTTGCCAGCTTCTTCAACGGTTGGGAGATCGGGCAAAGCCGCCGAGCGCTGTGCGCTGGTGACGGCAAAGGCCTTGAGCTTGCCGCCCTTGATCTGCGGCATGGCTGAGGGAAGATTGTCGAACATGACATCAACCGTTCCAGAAACCATCCCCATCATGGCCGGCCCAGACCCCGTATACGGAATGTGTGTCATGAAAGTCCCGGTCATGGTCTTGAACAATTCCCCCGCGAGGTGGATGGATGTCCCGTTACCACTGGAAGCCATGTTCAACTCGCCGGGATGCGCCTTGGCATACGCAATGAACTCCATGACGTTGCCAATGCCCAGCGCCCTGGCTTTGTCAGCGTTCATTACCATCACATTGGGTACCCCCGCCACCAGCGTGATGGGGACAAAATCTTTCTGCGGGTCGTAGGGTAATCGACTGTAAAGTGACTTGTTGATGCCATGCGTACCCACGGTGCCCATCAGCAGGGTATAACCATCCGCAGCCGACTTGGCGACGATATCCGCTCCGAGGTTCCCCCCAGCACCACCGCGGTTATCGACGATGAATGACTGTCCAAACGCCTTGGACAGTTCGGGTGCGATGGCGCGAGCCAGAATATCGGTCGTGCCACCGGGTGCAAATGGAACCACGATCTTCACCGGCCTGGTCGGCCACGCGTTGTCGGCGACAGCCCCTGGTGCTGCAATAAAAGTAGCAACAACCGCACAAAGCACGAGCGCTGCGCGGCGAAATGGCTGCAAATTGTGAATCATTGAGATCTCCTGGTCGGTACCTGCGCTCACTGGGGAAACTTCACGCGGCACACATTTCGGCGAATATGGCCACGCAACAACACTGCGCCTATTATTAGCCAACCGACTTGCGGACAAAGACGGCGGCACGCAGGGCCGGCAGATTCAGCACCCGCAGACCCCCATATTCAACATGAATGAATCCCTCTGCTGCCAGCACCGCCAGAGCTTCATTGACTCGCTGTCGGGACAAACCCACGAGATAGGCGAGTTCTTGTTGCGTGATGCGCAGCAACTCGCCAACGCCGGGATAGAGGACCGGATTGAAGAACGCCGCCAGGCTGCGCGCGACCCGTATATCCGGGTTGGTCAAGCGATCGATTTCGCGCGCTGCGATGAACTGTCCAAGTCTCTCGTTGAGCTGATCCATCACGAAACGATTGAAACCGATGGAATGATCGAGCAGCCAGTGGAAAGTATCGGCATGCAATCCCGCGACGCGGCTCCTGCGCAGCGCCTGGATGTTGTAGCGGTAGGCCTCACGCTTGAGCGCCGTGCCCTCACCAAACCAGCCACCGGGGGGCACCCCGGTGAACGTCATGGTCTGCCCCTCCGCATTCTCGCTGCTCATTTTCAGCAACCCCGCAACCACACCGAACCAATACGTGACGGGCCGCCCGGCGCGGCAGACAAACTCTCCCGGGCTCGCGTCGGCAATTTTCAAGTCGTCAATCGCGCGTTGACGCTCGGACGCCGATAGCAGAGGCAACCATGCGATGGTGTCGAGCTCGGCCGTGGTCAGGGGGCGCCGACGCTGGTGCAGCGAGATATCAGTTTCCATTTGTGTGCAGGGAAAACACCTACCAAGAAAAAACCGAATTGTCGTCCAAACGACAACTTGACGTCAAACTAATGTCTATCATTCGGACCTAGCCAACACCGAAAAGCGCAAGTCCGATCGGTGCCAATCTGACAACAAGGTATCGGGATGCAGACCACTTTCCCTCGACTTCTACTCAATCACGCGGCGCAGCGACCCACCGCAGCGGCCATGCGTGAAAAGGAATATGGCATTTGGCAAGCCTTGCAGTGGGTTGAACTGGCAAAAATGGTCGAGCGGTTGAGTTGCGGCCTGCACCAGGCCGGTCTGCGTCGGGGCCAGCACATGATCGTCATCGGTGCAAATCGGCCGCGCCTGTACGCGACGATGCTCGCGGCTCAGTCAATCGGCGCGATTCCTGTGCCCCTCTATCAGGACGCGGCCGCACCGGAATGCGTGTTTCCAATCAACAACGCCGAGGTCAGCTTTGCCTTCGCAGAAGATCAGGAGCAGGTTGACAAGCTGCTGGAGATCCGAGATCAGTGTCCGCAGCTGCAACACATCTACTTCGACGACCCGCGTGGACTGCGCAACTACACCGAGCCCGGCCTCGAGTCGTTGGATGACCTGCTCGCCAAGGGCGCTGCCTTCGCGGCTCAACACACCGAATTCTTCGGTACGGAGGTCAATGTTGCCAAGCCCGACGATGTGGCGGCCATGTTCTTCACCTCCGGGACAACCGGAAACCCCAAGGGCGTTGTGCATACCCACGACTCATTGCTCAACCGCGCCAAGGCGGGTGCCGATTTTGACCGATTGACCTCCGACGAAGACGTGCTGGCTTACCTGCCGCCCGCCTGGATCGGCCAGAACATCTTTAGCTACGCGCAGTGGCTGGCGTGTGGATATACCGTCAACTGTCCCGAGTCGGCGGCCACGGTCACGATTGACCTCAAGGAGATTGGTCCCACCTACTACTTCGCCCCACCAAGAGTTTTCGAAGGACTGCTGACCAGCGTCATGATCCGCATGGAGGACGCGGGTGCGATCAAACGTCGCATGTTTCACTATTTCATGGACGTCGCCCGACGTGCCGGGCCGAAGAAGATGGACGGCAAGGCCTTGTCGTTCACGGACGGGCTGCTCTACGCCCTGGGCAACGTCCTCGTTTACGGGCCGTTGCGCAACAACTTGGGCATGAGTCGCGTGCGCGTTGCCTATACGGCCGGCGAAGCCATTGGTCCCGATCTCTTTAGCTTCTATCGTTCGATCGGCATCAACCTCAAGCAACTGTACGGCTCGACCGAAACGGCGGTCTTTGTGTGCCTGCAGCCCGATCACGAGGCGCGTGCGGATACCGTCGGAGTGCCCTGCACTGGCGTCGAAATCAAGGTTGCCGAGAGTGGCGAAATCCTGGTGAAGTCGCCAGGCTTGCTCAAGGAATATTTCAAGAATCCGACCGCCACCGCCGAGGTGTTGACTGCTGATGGCTGGTACCACACGAGCGACGCCGGCTTTATTGACGGGCACGGACACCTGAAGATCATTGACCGGGTGAAAGACGTTGGTCGCATCCGCGGTGGCATCAACGATGGCGCCATGTTTGCTCCAAAATATGTCGAAAACAAGTTGAAATTTTTTCCGCATATCAAGGAAGTCGTCGCTTACGGCGACGGGCGAGAAAAAGTTTGCGTCATGATCAACATCGATTTTGACGCCGTTGGCAACTGGGCCGAGCGACGCAACCTGCCGTATGCCGGGTACACCGACCTGGCGCAAAAACCCGAGGTCTACCAACTCGTCAAGGAGTGTGTCGAAAAAGTCAATGCCGACCTCAGCGTTGACGCATTGCTCGCCGGATCGCAAGTCAGCCGCTTCCTCGTCCTGCACAAAGAGCTCGATGCGGATGACGGCGAGTTGACCCGAACCAACAAGGTACGTCGCGGCTTCATTGCCGAAAAATATGACGTCCTGGTGGACGCTCTGTACGGCGGCAAGACCTCTCAATTCATTGAAACGCAGGTCAAGTTCGAGGATGGACGAACAGGCAGTGTCAGCGCCACGCTCAGGATCGATGACGCGAAGACCTTTACCCAAGTGAAGGCGGCAGCATGAGCAAGCAAATTGGCGATGTCGTCCTCGACATTCACAACATTTCCCTGAGCTTTGGTGGCGTCAAGGCGCTGACCGACATCTCGTTTGATGTGCGCGAGCACGAGATTCGCGCCATCATTGGTCCCAATGGGGCGGGGAAGAGCTCCATGCTCAATTGCATCAACGGAGTCTATACACCGCAGCAAGGCTCAATCACCTTTCATGGCAAGACTTTCAGCCACATGGACAGCCACGAAGTCGCAGTCATGGGCATCGCTCGCACCTTCCAGAGTCTGGCCTTGTTCAAGGGCATGAGCGTGATCGACAACATCATGACGGGGCGCAATCTGAAGATCAAGAGCGGCCTGTTCATGCAGGCGCTGCGCGTTGGTCCGGCGCAGCGCGAAGAAGAGGCGCATCGCGAAAGAGTGGAACACATCATTGACTTTCTGGAGATACAGGCGCACCGCAAGACACCGGTCGGACAGTTGCCCTACGGCCTGCAAAAACGCGTCGATCTGGGACGTGCGCTGGCGATGGAGCCGCAAGTGCTCTTGCTTGACGAGCCGATGGCGGGCATGAACGTCGAGGAAAAGCAGGACATGTGCCGCTTCGTCCTCGATGTCAACGAGGAATTTGGCACGACCATCGTCTTGATCGAGCACGACATGGGCGTGGTCATGGACATATCCGACCGAGTGGTGGTACTGGACTACGGCAAGAAGATCGGCGACGGCACGCCTGACGAGGTACGCAGCAACGAGGAAGTGATCAGCGCCTACCTTGGCACCAGTCACTGAACGATTCGGGACAAGCGTCGCGACCAACAAACTGCCACTCCACCAGACTTACTTGAGGTATTTATGGCATTTTTTCTCGAAACACTCTTTGGCGGGCTGATGGCAGGGATGCTGTACTCCCTGGTCGCCCTGGGTTTTGTGCTCATCTTCAAGGCCTCCGGAGTGTTTAATTTTTCGCAGGGGGCGATGGTGCTGTTCGCGGCGCTGGCCATGGCACGCTTTGCCGAGTGGTTCCCGCAATGGACGGGAACGTCCAGCCAGATTCTGAACAACCTGCTCGCATTTCTCGCGGCTGGTCTCTTGATGGCGATCGTCGCCTGGCTGATCGAGCGCCTGGTGCTGCGCTACCTGGTGAACCAGGAAGGCACCACGTTGTTGATGGCCACCCTGGGCATTGGCTATTTCCTCGACGGCATCGGGCAGACCATTTTTGGCAGCGACATTTACACCATCGATATTGGCATGCCAAAGGAGCCAATATTTGCCTTTAGCAGCATCTTTCCCGGAGGGCTGTTGCTGAACAAGGAGGACTTGTATGCGGCGCTGATCGCCGCCCTCTTGGTGACCCTGCTCAGCATCTTCTTCCAGAAAACCAAGACCGGTCGCGCTCTTAGGGCAGTGGCCGATGACCATCAGGCGGCGCAGAGCATCGGCATCCCACTCAACCGCATCTGGGTCATCGTCTGGTGCGTGGCGGGAGTCGTCGCCTTGGTCGCCGGGATGATCTGGGGAAGCAAGCTCGGCGTACAGTTTTCGCTCACTACGGTTGCACTGCGTGCGCTGCCAGTGGTGATCCTGGGTGGTTTGACTTCTGTACCGGGTGCCATCATTGGCGGCCTCATCATCGGAGTTGGCGAAAAGTTGTCAGAGGTGTTCCTTGGCCCCTACGTCGGTGGTGGCATTGAAATTTGGTTTGCCTATGTGCTGGCACTGGTGTTCTTGCTGATCCGACCGCAGGGACTGTTTGGAGAAAAGATTATTGACCGTGTTTGACGTCAGAGATGACCCGCAACCATTTGAGTAACAACAATGTTTTACAGAGAAAACGGTCAGTTCAAGACGACCTATCGCAGCGACCAACAGATCTTTCCTATTGCACAGGATCGCTGGGCCGTGTTGCTCCTCGTCGCCGCGGCGTTCATCGTGGTTCCTGCCCTCAGCAGTGGCTATATGTTTCGGGCGATCCTGATCCCATTTCTGATCATGTCGGTGGCAGCCCTCGGGGTCAATATTTTGGTCGGATACTGCGGCCAGATTTCGTTGGGCTCGGGAGCATTTATGGCCGTCGGCGCCTATGCGGCATTCAATTTCTTTGTGCGATTACCAGGAATACCAATGTTGCTGGCGATGGTGCTGGGTGGCCTATGCGCCAGTATTTTCGGAATTCTGTTCGGACTGCCAAGCCTGCGGGTCAAGGGTCTTTATCTGGCCGTCGCAACATTGGCGGCACAGTTCTTCGCTGACTGGATGTTCCTGCGCGTCAAGTGGTTTACCAATGACGCACCTTCCGGATCGGTCTCTGTCTCGGGGCTGCAAGTATTCGGGTGGCCAATCGAGAGCCCAACGTCCAAGTATTTGTTCTGCCTCTCAATTCTGGTAGTGCTGGCGCTTCTAGCCAAGAATTTGGTACGAGGGGCGGTCGGTCGTGAGTGGATGGCCATCCGTGATATGGACGTGGCGGCCGCGGTAATTGGCATCCGGCCGATGTACGCCAAGCTCAGCGCCTTTGCGGTGAGTTCGTTCATCATCGGCGTCGCCGGGACGCTGTGGGGTTTTGTCTATCTGGAGGCATGGGAGCCGGCCGCTTTCTCGGTGGACCTATCCTTCAAGCTCTTGTTTATGGTCATCATCGGAGGCATGGGCTCCGTCATGGGCAGCTTCTTTGGAGCGGGTTTCATCGTGGTCCTGCCAATCGCTCTGAACCGCTTCTTACCCGTGCTCGGGAACCTCGTTGGTGTCGAGATTTCCACGGCTGGAATCTCACACGCCGAGTTGATTGTTTTTGGCACGTTGATCGTATGGTTCCTGATCGTCGAACCTCACGGATTGGCCAAATTGTGGTCCATCGGCAAGCAGAAAATGCGACTGTGGCCCTTCCCGCATTGAGATGTGGATTCCGCTCTTTTTCCCTTTTCGTCAACCAATGGCATGCCAGTGCCAAAACTTTAGGAGACTTCCATGAGAATTCGTCAAATTGTCTTATTAGGCGCAATCGCGGCGTTTAGCGCTGCAGCCTATGCCGATGCGAAGGAACAGTTCTTTCCTGCACTGCCGTACCGGACAGGTGCTTACGCCCCGAATGGGGTGCCGTGGGCCAATGGCTACGCCGACTACCTCAAGCTGACCAACGAGCGCGGCGGAATCAACGGCGTCAAGATCATCTTTGAGGAATGTGAAACCGGTTATGACACGGCCCGTGGCGTGGAATGCTACGAGCGCCTCAAAGGCAAACACGGAGGCGCAACGGTATTTCAGCCGCTTTCCACAGGCATCACTTTCGCGCTAACCGAGAAGGCCCCGATTGACAAGATTCCCCTGATCACGGCCGGTTACGGCCGCAGTGAAAGCCAGGACGGCACAGTGTTCAAGTGGAACTTCCCTTTGGTCGGCACCTATTGGCTAGCGGCTGACATACTGGTGCAGGCCATTGGAAAGAAGGAGGGAGGCCTCGACAAGCTCAAGGGCAAGAAGATTACCCTAGTCTATCATGATTCGCCGTACGGGAAAGAACCGATCCCGCTCCGTCAGGAGCGCGCA
>JAKANU010000037.1 GCA_021812315.1 Pseudomonadota bacterium | reverse complement strand
AATAACTGCGCGCCGGGCGTTTCTTTCCATCGCGCGGCATGAACGCCTTGCCGGCTCCCGGCTTGACCCACGCAGGTTTGCCAAAGGCTGGTCTGCGCGTGCCAAAACCACCCGATCGAGCACCGGCAGCGAAGCCAGCGCTTGGGCGCTGATCCGGGAAGCGCTGTTGCGGCTCGAGTCCGGCCACCGTCTCGGCACGCAGTCGTTGGCGGGTAAATGCCTCAATATCCAGGATCTTGCGCCGATCACGAAACTCGGCAAAGGTGATCGCCAGACCATCGCGCCCGGCGCGTCCAGTGCGCCCGATCCGGTGCGTGTAGTCTTCCGCCTTCATCGGCAAACCAAAGTTGAAAACATGGCTGACCGTAGGAACATCGAGTCCGCGCGCAGCCACGTCCGTGGCCACCAGAATCTGCACCTGACCCTGGCGCAACGCCATCAGTCGACGGTTGCGCAAGCCTTGGCTCAAGGCTCCGTGCAAGGCGACGGCAGAAAAGCCTTCCTGCTGCAGATCGTTGGCCAGGCCATCACACTCGATCTGGGTGCTGGCAAAGACGATGGCCTGATTGATGCTGCTGTCGCGCAGCCAATGGTCAAGCAGTTTTCGCTTGTGCTGGGCATGGTCGGCCCAGAACAGCTTCTGCTCGATGTTGGCGTGCTTCTCTTGCGGTGAATCGATCTGCAGACGCTGTGGCTCGCGCATCACGCGCGCTGCGAGTTGCTGGATGCGCGGCGCGAACGTGGCACTGAACATCATGGTCTGTTTGCGTGCGCTGGTGAGTTGGTTGATCTCGGCCAGATCGTCGGAGAAGCCCAGATCGAGCATGCGGTCAGCTTCGTCAACAACCAGGAATTGAACCCGGTCAAGCTTGATCTGCATCGAGCGCTGCAAATCGAGCAGACGCCCTGGCGTGGCGACCACCAGATTGGCATTTTGCAGCTTGGCAATCTGCAACTGGTAGGGCATGCCGCCAACGATATTGGCAATGCGCATGCCGCGGCAGTGCTTGACAAGGTCAATGGCGTCATGGGCGACCTGCTGCGCCAACTCACGGGTCGGACAAACCACCAGAGCACCCGGAACCGCCGGCGTGAAATGGCGCGGATTGGTTGGATCCTTGCGCTTGGCGCGCTTGGGCGGTGCCTCCCCATTGGCGGCGGCCCGCGCCACGGCGCGTTCAAAATCAGCCCGCTCCTTCGCCTCCGACTGCGCCTGCTGCACCAGCAAGGTATGCAACACGGGCAGCAAGAAGGCAGCGGTCTTGCCACTGCCAGTCTGGCTGGAGACCATCAGATCAACAAAGCGCTGCGCCTCGTCGCTTGCGCTGTGACCCTGCATGGCCAAGGGAATGGTCTTGAGTTGCACCGCGGTGGGTTGCGTGAAACCGAGGTCCTGCACGGCGTGGATCAATTCCGGGGCCAGGCCGAAGGCCAAGAAGCCATTCGGCTCCAGGGTTGCGCCCGGCATTGGCGCGGCGGCCTCAGGCAACACGGCGCCAGCTTGAGTGGAAATATTTTCGACAAGCGATAGATCGCCTGGCGTTGAAGAAACGTCAGTCATTGAAGGTCTCACACGCGAGCGCCACCGGGTGGGTGGCGGCTCCGTCAATGGTTAAAAAACATCCACCATCAAACGGAACCTGCTCTGACTCACAAGGAGTTCAATCAGCGCTGGGGGTCCTCTTGCTGCAAGACTCGCCAACACGAGCTTGCTTTGGACCCTGTGAATGAAGGGCGATGTACGCAATATGCGCCACTGATTGCAGCGCAGCGTTCGATTATGCCATGAATTCGGGTTTCTACCTAATCGAGTCTCAGAAAGTGCTTGCGGTAGTGCTCAAGTTCATCGATCGACTCATGCACATCGGCAAGTGCCGTATGGCTCTGCTGCTTTTTGAACGACTTGTAGACCTCGGGGCGCCAGCGTTTGGACAGTTCCTTGAGTGTGCTCACGTCAAGGTTTCGGTAGTGAAAGAACGCCTCCAGTTCAGGCAGATACTTGACCAGGAAACGCCGGTCCTGCCCGACGCTGTTGCCGCACATGGGCGAGCCGCTTTTCGGACAGTACTTCGAGAGAAACTCGATCAACTGCGTCTGAGCCTGTGATTCGGAGATCGTCGAGGCCCTGACCTTGTCGATCAGACCACTCTTGCCATGCGTGGCCTTGTTCCACGCATCCATGCGCTCAAGCACCTCATCACTTTGATGAATCGCCAGCACCGGGCCCTCAATGCGTGGCTCAAGCATCGGACCGGTGACAATCACGGCAATCTCGATCACTCGATCAACTTCAGGCTCCAGGCCAGTCATCTCGCAATCAAGCCAGATCAGGTTCTCGCCAGACTTGGCAAGGCCGGGCTTGGGCTCAGTATTCAGGTCAGTCATGCGCAGCATTGTCGCCGATGGCCTAAACTCCAGCGCCATGACCGAGACGATTGCCACCGACACCTCTGCGCCCGCACTGCTGCTGACGCTGGTATTTGCCCTGAGCCTGCTCGCCGGCATGGTCCTGAAGCTCTGGCTGAACTCGCGCCAGCTCAAACATGTGGCGCAGCACCGCCATCAGGTTCCCCCGGTCTTCGCGCACGCCGTCACGCTTGCCACGCATCAAAGGGCTGCCGACTACACGCTGGCCAAGACCCGCGTGGGCCTGCTGGAGATCGGAATTGGCAGCGTCGTTCTTCTCGGCTGGACGCTGCTCGGTGGCCTCTCGCTGCTGGACCAGTACTTGTTTGCCAGCCTGGGGCCGGGCCTGGTCCAGCAACTCGCGCTGCTGACAGGTTTCACGGTGATTGGATCCTTGATTGATCTGCCGCTGGGCCTGTACCAGACCTTTGTCATCGAGGAACGCTTCGGCTTCAACAAGATGACCTTCAGGCTGTGGCTTCTGGACTTGTTCAAGGCAGCCCTGATCGGTGCCACCATCGGTCTGCCGATTGCCGCCCTGATCCTGTGGCTCATGGGAGCAGCCGGACAAAACTGGTGGGTCTGGGCCTGGGGCTCGTGGATGGCCTTGAATCTGCTGCTGTTGCTGATCTATCCAAGCTTCATCGCTCCGTGGTTCAACAAGTTCACTCCTCTGGAGGACCCTGAACTCAGGACCCGGGTGAGCGCTCTCATGCAGCGCTGCGGTTTTGCCGCCAAGGGGCTCTTCGTGATGGACGGCAGCAAGCGCAGTGCCCATGCCAACGCCTATTTCACCGGTTTCGGGGCCGCCAAGCGAGTGGTCTTTTTCGATACCCTGCTGGCCAAACTCAGTGCCGGCGAGGTCGACGCGGTGCTGGCACACGAACTCGGCCACTTCAAGCACCGACACGTCCCCAAGCGCATAGCCGCGATGGCGGCGCTGAGCCTGCTGGGTTTTGCCCTGCTGGGCTGGCTGGCAACACAGCCGTGGTTCTACAGCGGTCTGGGCGTGCAGCCGCACCTGAACGCGCCGAACGACGCGTTGGCCCTGCTGTTGTTCATGCTGGTGGCGCCGGTGTTCAGCGTGTTCATCACGCCACTGTTCTCCCAACTCTCGCGCCGGCACGAGTTTGAAGCCGACGCCTACGCGGTGGCTCAAACCTGTGCCCCTGACCTGACCAGCGCCCTGCTCAAGCTGTACGAGGACAATGCCTCCACCCTGACACCCGATCCGCTGTACGTCAAGTTCTATTACTCGCACCCGCCGGCCTCGGAACGCCTGGGCCGCATGGCGAACTGATCGAATGGCACCCCGACCCGAGGCCGGCTCTTGACAGCAACCAGCCCGCTGCAGTCAGGCCTGGTCGTTGCCAACTATGGTCGTCACTTTCTGGTCGAGACGTCCGGGGGCAGGCGCCTGATCTGCCACTCCCGCGGCAAGAAAAGCCAGGCCCTGGTGGGGGACCGCGTGCTGTGGCAGGCCTCGGGCGCCGAGGGAACCATCGAGAAGATCGAGCCACGCCGAAACGTCCTCTATCGCCAGGACGAAGTCCGCGTCAAGTCCTTCGCCGCCAACCTCGATCAGATCCTGATCCTGATTGCCGCGCAACCCGAATTCTCCAGCAGCCAACTCTCCCGCGCGCTGATCGCAGCCGAGGCCGAGCACATCACGGCGATCATCGCGCTCAACAAGAGTGACCTGGTCGAGCCGTTCGCCCGTGCCTGGGAGTGGCTACTTCCCTACCGGCAGATGCACTATGGCGTGCTGCCGCTATCGCTTAGAGCCCCCACGCTGGCCACTTCGTGTGCTGCGCTGCCCCCCGAGGGGGCCCTCGCGCCTTGGGGCGGCCCGGCGTCGCTCGATCATGTGCGCGCGTTGTTGCGTGGCAAGACGACGCTGGTGCTGGGGCCCTCCGGCGCGGGCAAGAGCACGCTGATCAACCTGCTCGCACCGAACGCACTGGCGCAGACCGGCGAACTGTCTCAGGCCCTGAGTTCGGGCAAGCACACCACCACCGCGACCACCTTGTATTGGGTTGACGATGAACGCAGCACCGCCCTGATCGACTCGCCGGGATTTCAGGAGTTCGGTCTGCAACACATCGAGCCGGCGCAACTCGCCGCCTACATGCCCGATCTGAAGGCGCATGTGGCGAACTGCAAGTTCTACAACTGCAGCCACTTGCATGAACCGGGTTGCGGTGTGATTTCAGCAATGAAATCGGCTGAAAACGCAGGTGCGATAAGCGCAAACCGCTACAAGATTTATAGCGAGCTGTTCGCGGAGTTGAGCGCTTCAAAGAAATATTGATGCCTGCGGCAAGGCCCGCGACAGCCACGTCGCGGAACCGTCCAAGCTAGAATGCAGGCCTCGGAAGCGTGGCAGAGCGGTTGAATGCACCGGTCTTGAAAACCGGCGATGTCTTACGACATCCGTGAGTTCGAATCTCACCGCTTCCGCCACCGCAACGGGCGCGTCACTGCCTTAGATCAGGCAGGCGCTTCGCCCTGGCACGCAATTCGGACTTCTGGATCTTGCCCGTCGAGGTCTTGGGGATCGGCTCGAAGCGAATGTCGCGCGGCACCTTGAAGCTCGCCAGCAACGCCTTGCAATGCGCGATCAGATCTTCCGCGCTCAACTGGCTATCGGGCTTGAGTTCGACGTAGGCGACCGGCGTCTCGCCCCATTTGAGGTCGGGTTTGGCGACAACGGCGCAAACCATGACGCCCGGATGGCTGTAGAGCGCGTCTTCGACTTCCAGCGAACTGATGTTCTCGCCGCCGGAAATGATGATGTCCTTGCTGCGATCCTGAATCTTCACATAGCGATCAGCGTCCATGACCGCCAGATCGCCCGTGTGAAACCATCCGCCGGAAAAAGCCTGCTCGGTACCTGCAGGGTTTTTCAGGTAGCCCTTCATGACAATGTTGCCGCGAAACATGATTTCGCCCATGCTCTGGCCGTCAGGCGGTACTTCCTGCATGGTTTGCGGATTCATCACCGTCAACGCCTCCTGCAAGGGATAGCGTACGCCCTGGCGCGAGTTGAGGTGACATTGCCGGGCCGCAGTCTCGTAGGCCCACTCGGCGCGCTTGACCGCGACCGAGGCCGGACCATAAACCTCGGTCAGGCCGTACACGTGCGTCAAATCAAATCCGATTCTGGACATGCCTTCAATCATCGAGGCTGGCGGCGATGCGCCCGCAACCATGGCGCGAACCCGATGGCGTATGCCTTCAAACAGGATCGGGGGTGCCGAAATCAGCAGGTTGTGCACGATCGGCGCGGCACAATAATGATCGACCCGGTGCCTGCTGATGGCGGAGAGGATGGCGTGGACGTCGACGCGGCGTAGGCAGACATGGGTGCCGCCCTGCAGCGCGATGGTCCAGGGAAAACACCAACCGTTGCAATGAAACATTGGCAGAGTCCAGAGGTACACCGGAAACTGCGGCATGCTCCAGGTCAGTGCGTTGCACACCGCGTTCAGGTAGGCACCGCGGTGGTGTGTCACGACGCCCTTCGGGTCGCCGGTCGTGCCCGAGGTGTAACTCACGGCGATCGCATCCCACTCGTCCGCCGGTCCACTCAGAACAGGCAGGGGGGCGTGCGCATCAATCCATGCCTCGTACTCAAAGCTGCCCAGCCTCTCACCGGCTGCGGTGTATTCGCTGTCGCACACATCGATGACAAGAATTTCACGCCCATGCTTGTTCTTCAGCAGGCGCAACGCCTCGTTCACGGCAGGGGAAAACTCCCGGTCGGTGATCAACACCTGCGCCTCGCAGTGATTCACCTGCCAGGCCAGCAAGGACGCGTCGAGCCGCGTGTTCAGTGTGTTCAGGACCGCGCCCAGGGCCGGAACGGCGTAGTGCACCTCGATCATCTCGGGCGTATTCGCCAGCATCACGCTGACCGTGCTGCCGCGCGCAACGCCATGCGCGCGCAATGCGGCGGCCAAACGGGCCGAACGCTCGCGGGTTTGCGCCCAGGTGTAGCGGCGCTGTCCGTGCACAACGGCGCCAAGATCACCAAAAATCTCGGCACTGCGTTCGACGAAACTGACCGGTGAAAGCGCCACGTAATTGGCGGCATTCTTGTCCAAATGCTGATCAAAGATGCTGCTCATCGGCTCCATCCTACGCTTGCCCAACCCAAAACAAAAGCCCGCAACAGCGGGCCTTTGTTTTGGCGCACCCCAGGAGGGCGCCACACCGTTTCAAACCGCTTATTTCAGCGACATGATCCAGGTTGCCAGCTTCTTGGCATCGGCTTCGCTGACATTGGGTTGCGCCGGCATTTCAACGGTACCAAAGGAACCCTTGCCACCCTTCATCGTGACCGTGGTCATCTTCGCCACGGCGTCCTTGTCAGCAGCGTGCTTGGCGGCGATAGCCTTGAAGCTCGGGCCCGACTTGGTCTTGTCGACGGCGTGGCACATGGTGCACTTGTTGGCCTTGGCCAGCGCCTCATCGGCAAGTGCGGGAGCGGTGACGGCAACGGCTGCAACCAGGGCTAGGAGGATGCGTTTCATGAGTGGTCCTTAAAGTTGAATGAATACAAGCGCAAATGACGGGAACTCCAATGGCTCCCATTGCTGGAACGTTACGAGTGACGTTCCGGGCCACTGATGATAAGTGATATTGTGTTGCATTTCAATAGTTACTCGACTGCCCTGATAGGGCAACCGCCAGATCGTCCCGGTGCAATCGCTTGTGAAAGCCTGCTCGTCGATGAGAGTTGCAACTGTTTGGCCGGCCTCCCGTTTCGTGACAGTTGCCGGGTCGAGCCCGGGCCCAATCCATTTGGGCCTAAAGTGTTAACGATGTGATCGGTACAAACTGTTAACAAAGTCTTCGGTAGATACCGGTATATACCCTGAAAATTTGGTAGGGCGTGTAGGACTTGAACCTACGACCAAAGGATTATGAGAGCGAATCATGATGTTTTGGAGCGCCCTAACCCACGGCTTACAGACGCACGCACAACGTAACCGGGTGCCGGGCGTAGCCCCCAATCGTCGCAAGCAGCTACGAAATAGCTACGTTGCATTGTTGTAACGTATAATTCACAACGATCATGTTTGAAGTCTTGACGTACAAAGATGATGAAGGCCGCAGACCCTACGCTGATTGGCTTACCAACCTGGCAGACAAGCATGCCAAGGCGCGCGTGCTGGTGCGCGTTGGCCGCATGGCGGCGGGCAACTTTGGCGATTGCAAACCCGTCGCCGATGGAGTTTGGGAACTGCGCATCGACTGGGGGCCCGGTTACCGCGTCTACTACGCACAGACGGGCAAGCGCATCGTGTTGTTATTGACCGGTGGCGACAAGCGAAAGCAAAAAGCAGACATTGCCGCCGCTGTTGATTACTGGGTTGACTGGAAAAGGAAGAACACCAAATGAAAGCTGCTCAAGCTCACGATGACACTGTGGTCGAAATGCTCAGGGATGACCCCGAGCTGGCCGACCTTTACCTGGCAGCGGCGCTTGAAGAAGTCAACCTGCCGGGGGGACAAGGCGCGCTGCTGGCTGCACTGCGGCACATTGCCGAGGCCCAGGGCATGGCCGCTGTGGCTGCGCGTGCGGGCATCCCGCGTGAAAGCCTGTATCGGGCCTTGAGCCCGAACGGCAACCCGACGATCAAGACTTTGCTGGCCGTGCTCGGGGCCGCGGGTTTGCAATTGGGCGTGCGCCGAGAGCCTTCCCACGCATAGGCAGCATCACCAGCTTGTCCACAAAATCCACAGGCCGAAGGCCCAGCGACCCCCCGGCGCTTCAGACGCAGGGGGTGGGAGCTGGGGAACCTGTGGAGGCTTGTGGACAAGCAGGCGCGTATTGACCACCGGGAGGCTGCAATTCAGCTTTGCGGGGTTTGTGGTCGCTCGGACTAGCCCGTGAATCTTCGAGATGAACCCGTTTGAAGCATAGAATGGGCTGAAACAGTCTGCGGTGTTTATCGGGCTTTTTATACCTGCATGACCATCCCGGCAGGTCGCTGAAACCAACGCTACAAGCCATCTTCAGGGGGATTCGATGACCAGTTTATCGAGCAGAGTCCAACTTGTGGAGCAAGTCATGCTCTGTACATTGGGTTAGCCCTCCAGCCCCCTATGGCTACGATACCTCGATCTTCCACGAAGCTCCTCGGCGATGCCGGCGAACATTACGCTCTCAGCCAATTTAGCTTTGCCGGAAAGTATGCCGCGAAGATGCCGGACAACTGGGAGGCATACGATCTCGCAGTTGAGACTGGCTCTGGACTTGTGCGCGTAAGTGTAAAGACAAGAAGTGAGAGTGTTGGCTGGAAAACTAGCCGCTGGTTCAACTTTGATGACAGAAAGCAATGCGATTGGATGGTCCTTATTTTCAAATCAAGTAGCCGCAGCGTTCGTGCATGGATCATGCCGTATAGCGTTGCCCTATCGCAGGCGAACGTGCCCGGCCCCAATCGGAAAGACGCATGGTTCCGTGACCTTTCATGGCTGAAATTGAACAAGCTTCCCCTGTCAGTGTTTGAAAACAACTGGTCGTTGAATCCTGCTCCGCATGAGAAGGCCGATTCATAGCCTGCCTCACCGGGGGCTAACCCTGCGGTCGTCCGCATTCGCTTCGCTCTCTGGACGCTGCGCGATAAAGCCGCGCAGCGCCGGTCACCTTGATCGTTATGCCGCACACCACCCAACTGGAGCCCGTTGACCCATGAGAATCCCAAGCTTTGCGGTTCGAAACCAACGCGCAGTGCGGCTAGCGTCCTGCGATGACGTACCTCCAGTAATGGTCATCACGGGACCAAACGGTTGCGGCAAATCGACTCTTCTCAATGCACTTCGAACCATTGGCACCGGCGATGGACGTACTCTGTACGTCAGTCCGCATCGAAATAGCAGACGGCAACAGGTGAGGATGCGATTTCTCGGACAGACGCGCATAGAAATGAGTTCCCTTCTTTCCACGAACAGCCTCCCTGGCTTCGAGGGTTTGAATCTACCGTCGCAGGAGCGTGACGCCTGGAACTTCGATGAAGCTCAGAGCTTCCTCAAGTACAGCCTTTGTCAGATCGAGATTGATCGTCAGACAGCAATTGCAGACCGATTCGATACAACAGGTGCGGTTCTAAGGGCTGATATGCCTGACGTTTGGGCGCCACTCCGAGAACTTGCCCACAACCTCTTGCCACATCTCCGGTTTCATCGCATAGATCTCACCAATAGGGACCAGATTAAATGCCTTTGGCATGTTCATAGCAAAGATGTCTTGGTCGATATCGATGACCTAAGCTCCGGTGAGAAAGCAATCATTCAACTGTTCTTCCCATTGATCGAGCATCAAGTAGACCGCCATCTCGCGTCGATGCGTGGGGTCGCTGAAGTAGTAGCACGGGGGTCCGTAGCGGTACTGATGGACGAACCAGAACTCCACCTGCATCCCAACTTACAAGCAAAGGTTCTTGACTACATTCGCGGGCTTTCGCTGCGCGAGGGTGTTCAATTTATTTTGGCCACACACTCGCCATCGATGGTCGAGCAGGCGGTAAACGCGGAGTTGTACCTTCTTCGTCCGGCGGAGCTTACCGACGGTGATGTCAATCAACTGGTTCGCATTGCCAGTGACGAAGAGCGCCTCGCGACACTCCGAACAGTATTTGGGTCGACATCAAACATCACTGCGCTTCGCACGATTCTCGTTGTCGAAGGCCGAGCCGCCGATAAGGGCAGTCGCCGAGCCGCCGACGGGCGTATCTACGGCTTCCTCAGCGACCAGTTCGGTCAACTGACAGTGTTGTCCGGCGGTGGCAAGTCAGAGTGCCAGACACTACTTCATACTCTCAACGAGCTACTGGCACCAATTGCCCCCAACCTCAAAGCCGTAGCGCTGCTGGATCGCGACACACTGCAAAACGCTTCGACCGACTCGGGCGTCATCTACCTTCCGGTTTCAATGGTCGAAAACCTGCTGATCGACCCTGAAGTTATCTTTCGGGCTATCGAGACCATTCGCCACAAGACACTGTTTCACACTGTGGACGATGTTGCGCTCGCGATTGACACCATTCTCGATGGGATGCTCGATCATGAAGTCGGCCGGCGTGTCAAAGCCGCAGTCCCCAGTCTGACATTTCGCGTAAGTGACCCTGTAGCTGAGGCACGGCGTCAAGTCGAAGCATTTGCCGAAAACATTCTCGGAACCTTATCGAAAGAACATTTGGCCAAGCTCGAACTGGAAGCCGCCCAGAGTGTCGACGGGTTGAAGGCAGCGGTGCGGCGGCGCGAACTGTATGACGGAAAGAAGATCATCAACGAGTTCTTCAAGCAACACCTGCACGATTCTGGGATGTCGAAGGAAATATTCGTGTATTCATGTGCTAAAGAAGCGAGTTCGAGACATTCCGTTTCAGCGTTCATCGATACGCTCTTCCTCGCTGTTGGGATCGTGCGTCCACCGTCAAGTGCGGCATAACCCGGCGGTCCACGCGGACGCTGCGCGATAAAGCCGCGCAACGCCGGTGAATTCAACCTTCGCACTCGGGTGGCAACTACATCTCTATCCAGGCGGGCTTGAAACACCGGAGTCGGCATCTTGATTTTGTCGACTCTTCAGGGATTTTCACATTCCCTTATCTGCTACCATTGACACATGAGCAAGACCAAACACAAGACACCGCCCCCCACTGCCGAGGAAATCGCTCGCCTCTCTGAAGTCACCGAAAAAGCAATTCATAGCTTTCGCGGCGACTTCGGGGAGCTTGAATCAGCCATCGGTATGTACGCCCTTGGCCGCCATGTCGGTTGGAAAGTGTTGTACATCATCCACAGCAAAAAGACCATTCGCAAGTACGAAGAAATCCTTGGGATTGCGGTGCGTGAAGAATTCTTGGAGGTAGGACCAGACGCTTATCGCTCGGTCGGATATCAATTGCTGGAGAAGGTCTCGAACTTCTGGAAGGCGATCTCAGGCGGTCAATCTATCCCGAACCGCCGCATCGTGAACTAAGGTAACACCAAGTGCCTTGACGGCACCTCATATGCCCTCTACACTGAGGGCATATGAATTCTCCTTCCTTGCCTCATTCAAATGCGCCGGCTGCAACGCTCAATATTGCGCCGCCCTTGTTTCTTCCGGCGTTTCGACCAGAGCCGGTACAACCGCGACTGTTCGACGCGCCTACGCAAGCGCTCGAGCGACCTGTTCAGGGTGCCGAGCGCGCCGAAGGCGCGGGGCTAGTCCCATATAAAACAAGTCTTGATTCGACAAGTCTTGTCTCAGAAACCTACATCAATCTGTCGCCCAACTGCTGCGCTGAACGGCGGATCAAGAGATTGAAAAGGTCTGTGTGGGCCTCGGGGCACCTGCACGGCATGGCGGAAAACGGCTTCAGGCCATCCGTTGCATGGTTCGTGACCCTCACCTACGCGGCAGCCGATGCGTGGGAGCCTGACCATATTGCGAACGCTACACAAGGCTTTCGTAACTGGTGCCATTCGCGTGGTGTGCCGTGCCGTTATACGTGGGTCGGTGAGATCCAACCCACGCGGCTGAAGAACACCGGTCAGGCGGTGGTGCACTACCACTTGCTGGCGTGGCTGCCGGTAGGTGTACGTATGCCGATGTGGGATCGTCGAACCGTGACCAAGCGGGGCCGCAAGCGTGCTGCGTTCTGGACTCACGGCATGACACAGCGCGCGGTGGCTAAGTCCGGTGTCGGCTATCTCATGAAATACCTCTCCAAGCTCGGCGAATTTCATCGATTCCCGCCCAAGATGCGCCTGTACGGCATCGGTGGCTTGACCAAGGCCGGTAGAGCAGTTCGCCAGTGGTACAACCTGCCCGAGTGGGTCAAGCGCTCCTTTGGCGTTGGTGAAGTTAAGAGAGTTGCACGTTCCTTTCTGGTGTTTGCTACCGGAGAAATACTTGATCCGGCCTTCAGAGTGTTGCGGGTGCCTGGTGCGCTCATCGTCAAAGCCCTGCGTGAATTACCCCCAAGATTTCATGACGGCGCTTACAGCAGTTATCCGCGACAAGTGGGGGTGCCATGACTACGCGCACCCTCGATGCGCGTGAAGCTGCCCAATTGCTGCATGTACACCCGCAAACCCTGATGGCGCTTGCTCGTACCGGCGTGATACCGGGCTGTCGTGTCGGTAAGGCTTGGGTGTTTGTCGAATCACTGTTGATCGAGTACCTGGTGGCACAATCGCTTCTGCGTGTGTCTGTAGCCGGTACTCAGGAGAAAACTGAATGTCGCTCTACAGAAGAAAAGACTCGCCCTATTGGTGGGCGAAACTGCCGGTCATCCGTGGCGAATCTGGCCCGTTACAGGTCAGCACTGGGACTGCCGACAGGCGAAAAGCCACCGAGTTTCACGACCGACTGAAGGCCCAGCGCTGGGAGCAGAACAAGCTGGGATCGAGGCCCAGACGCATGTGGGCGGAGGCTGTCGTGAAGTTTCTCGAAGAAACCTCGCACAAGCGCTCGCAGTCCAAGGATGTTGGAATCTTGCGCTGGCTCGACCCCTACCTTGGGGACAAGTACATAGACGAAGTGGATCGCGTTCTGGTTGATCGCATCAAAGCAGCGCGCACCGCCATCGGCACCCGCAGTACTGCGAATAGATACCTGGCCGTCATTCGCTCAATCTTGCGCAAAGCCCGCGACGAGTGGGAATGGATTGAACACATTCCCAAAGTTTCGCTTTTCAAAGAACCAGAAGGCCGTACTCGGGCATTGACACACGAGGAATTTGCGAGGCTTTACGCAGAGTTGCCCTCGCATTTGGCCGACATGGCGCTGTTCACCCTTGCCACCGGTTTGCGCCAGGCGAACGTCGCGAAGCTCGAATGGCTGGAAGTTGACCTGGCGCTTCGTCACGCATGGATTCCAGCGCACAAATTCAAGAACGGTAGCCCGCATGCAGTGCCGCTCAACGAGATTGCTTGCGCAGTGCTTCAAAAGCAGATCGGCAAGCACCCAACGCACGTATTCACCTTTCGCGGAAAGCCGGTGGACAATGTGTCCACGAAAGCATGGTGGGCAGCTCTGGAACGCGCTGGAATCGAAAATTTTCGCTGGCACGACCTGCGGCATACCTTCGCCACCTGGCATCGCCAGGCGGGCACGCCTACGCACGAATTGCAACGCTTGGGCGGCTGGAAAACTCTCGCGATGGTTGAGCGATACGCACACGTTGCACCCGAGGGCTTGCAAGTTGCGGCAAGTCGGCTCGATAATGCGCTCGGGAGCTACGTTTTGGCTACGCCAAAAGAGAAAGAGGGATCGACCATGACGGCCGCTCCCTCTGAAAATTTGGTAGGGCGTGTAGGACTTGAACCTACGACCAAAGGATTATGAGTCCTCTGCTCTAACCAACTGAGCTAACGCCCCAACCGAAGCGGGGATTGTACGGGGCTACTTCTGGTGACTGAGCGCGTTGCTGACGAGCTTGGAGGTGATGTCAACGATCTCGATCATCCGGTCGTAGGGCATGCGCGTGGGCCCGATCACGCCCAGCGTTCCCACCACCTGGCCGTCGACTTCGTAGGGCGAACTGACGATCGACAAATCCTCAAATGGCACCACCTGACTCTCGCCGCCGATGAAGATGCGAATCCCAACGGCTTGCCCAGTCACGTCGAGCAGACGCATGAGCTGGGCTTTTTGCTCAAACAGTTCGAAGGCGCGCCGCAAGTGGCTCATGTCGCTGGAAAAATCAGTGACCGCCAGCAAGTTTCGCTCTCCAGCGATCACGACTTCATCCTGCTCATCGGACATGGCCTCCGAACTCACTGCCACGGCGGCTTGCATCAGACTGGCGATCTCCGAGCGCAAGGTCTCGATCTCGTTCTTCAGTCGCTCACGAACCTGATCGAGGGTCAACCCAACGTAGTTGTGATTGAGGTAGTTGGCCGCCTCCACCAACTGCGTCTGCGAATAGTCGGCCTGCGTAAATATCACGCGGTTCTGCACGTCGCCTTCGGGCGAAACAAGAATCACCAACAGACGCCGTTGCGAGAGCCTCAGGAATTCAATGTGCCGAAACACCGAGGAGCGCCTTGGCGCAATCACGACACCGACAAACTGCGAAAGGCTCGATAGCAGGTTGGCTGCATTGGAGATCACCTTTTGCGGTTGATCGCTGGCCAGACTCGGTGCCGGAAACTGATTGCGCTGCACCGTCAGCATGGTATCGACAAACAGTCGGTAACCGCGCGCCGTGGGCATGCGCCCGGCCGAGGTATGCGGGCTGACGATGAGTCCAAGATCTTCCAGATCGGACATCACATTGCGAATCGTCGCCGGGGACAGGTCCAGCCCTGAAGCCTTGGATAAGGTGCGTGAGCCCACC
>JAKANU010000332.1 GCA_021812315.1 Pseudomonadota bacterium | reverse complement strand
CGGCACCCCCGATAGGCACGTTTCCCGGTCGATGTCGCACAGCGGGGCGTCGCGGCGGTGCACGACGATGTCGATGCGCTGCTCGCCCAGCCGACGCTGCAGGGCCGCGTACAAGGCCAGCTCGCTTTCCAGCATTTGTTCGACGCTGCCCGCGGTGTCGATGTAGAGGTCGATGTCGCCGCCGCGCAGGCGTCGCGTCCGCGCGAGCCGAACAGCAGCACGGAGGCGCCACTCCCGAAATGGCGCTGCACTTCCCGCCGATGATGGCGCGTTGCTTGTAGCTCAGTCGCATGGCAAGCGGTGGGATTCAGGTGTCGTCGTCGGCTGTCACCCACGCATAATCACCGTGAGGTGCTTAGTTTTGCAAGTAAAATTTGCAGGCAAGTTTATCCTTATCGAAAAAATTCAGGGAATTTCCAAGGGTACTTGGAAAGAATCTTTAGCATGTTGCTTGGAATCCCATTCTCGCGACAAGCACGGAGCACTTCGCGGTTAAGCAGCAGCGTATTTTGCCAGCCGCTGGTGCTTATTCCTCCAGTCCGCATCTTCACCAACACTTCGGGTAGGTGCCTGTAGCGAAGGGTACCCGGCCAGAATGCACGGGCGACAAATTCGAAATCGCCGGCGATGCGATAATCGGTGCGAAAGGGGCCCACGCGCTCGAACACTTCGCGCCGTAAGAAAAGTGCCGGGTGCGCAGGCATCCATCCCCAGGCAATGCGCGTGGGCGTGAATCTCGCGGAGCTGTAGCGGCGCCGAATCCTCATGGGATCATCGGCACTTACGAAAGCCACATCGCCGAACAACGCGTCCAGATGCTCCCGTTCCATCGCCTGAACCACATGGGCGATTACCTGTTCATGCGCGTACACATCATCGGCATTGAGGAACGCGATGATTTGTCCCTTGGCTTGCCTGACTCCTTTGTTCATGGCGTCATAGATGCCATGGTCAGGCTCGGAGATCACGTATGCGAGCTGAGGGCGATGAGATTCGAGAATCGCGGCAGTGCCGTCAGTCGACCCGCCGTCTATGACGATATGCTCTATATCCGCTCCCGTCTGGGAGGCAACTGAAGCCAGCGTGGCTGGCAGAGTTGCCGCGCTGTTGAAGCATACGGTGACGATGGAGACTCGCAAGTCAACCACCCCAAAGGCGCCGCAGGCAGCCCCGCGCAACGTATGAGAGATGACCGTTGGCCAAGGTCAACGCCAGGCGCCGCGTTTGATGCCAGCGGCGTTGCAACTGGGTAGGTTCGCGCCCGGCCAGGATGGCACGGTATTCCAGGGTAAAGCGTTCCCGTTGCAGGCTGGTCTTCGTGTCCGGGTGGTAGCGCAGCGCCCCCAGAATTTTCGGAATGTGAACTGCACGGCGGTCATGTTGCAGCACGCGCAAAAACCACTCATAGTCAAATCCATAATGCAGTGACTCATCCAGCCACCCTAAGCGTGCATGAAGGTCGCGCCTCCAGAACGCGGCCTGGTTGGTCAACACCATCCCCTCGGCGACGAGCGCGCCATAGGTCGGCCGCACGTAGCGCTGCTCGCGCAAAATCCGGTCATCGGCATCGATCAACTGTATGTCGCCAACAATCAGGCTAGCATTCGGGTGTTTCGTGGCTGCCCGGGCAACGAGTTCAAAGCAGCCCGGGAGGTACACATCGTCAGAGTTTTGCCAGGCAACCCATTCGCCAGTCGCCCTTTGCAGCCCTTTGTTGATGGCGTGGGCCTGGCCGCGATCTGGCTCGCTTACCCAGTAGGCAAGCCGGTCGGCGTATTGCCTGATGATATCGACGCTGCCGTCCGTGGATCCCCCGTCAATGACAATGTATTCAAGGTTTGGGTAGCCTTGGTCGAGGACAGATTTCAGCGTGCGCTCGATGAAGGGCGCCTGGTTGTAGCTGGGGGTGACGACGGTGATTTTCGGGAATGCGGTGGTCATTGCCTGAAAAACAAACCGTCCCACTGCAAAGTGCGGCCGCTACGGTGGTCGGTAAACGCCGGCTGCAATGACCATAGGGTGAAACCTTCGCGCTGCAATCTGGCAATCGTTTCTTGCCAGAGATGTTGGCCTTCATACAGCGGCAGAGCAGACAATTCGACTTGTACGCCTTTGATTTTTGGCAAGGTCGCAAGAGCGCCGTCCAGCACAGCCCACTCGTAGCCTTGCGTATCGATTTTTAACAAAGGGGTGTCTTGCCCCGAAATATATGATGGGGTGATCCTGTCCAGGGGTACTAGTGAGACGACCTCCTGGCTGACGTAACCTGAGCCGGGCGCAGCCTCTCGATGGCTTTCGAGCATGGGGAGTACCGAACTGCTGACCGAATTCCCGGCTACATTTACGGCAATTTCACCTTCACGATCGCCGATCGCGCACCGCGCATGTATTTGCCATTGCGGGTCGCCTCGACTTGCTAGTTCCAAGGCCCTATGCGCGTCAAAAAGTGGCTCGAAGGATACGATTCGGCCTTTGAAACCGCCTATTCGAAGCTCTTGGGCGTACTGCCCATAGTTGGCGCCAACATCCAGTACCAAGTCAATGCCGAAGGATTTCAAGGCAGCCACGTGCTGCGCCAGCCGAGAAGATGCCGGAACGTAGCGGTGAATTTCGAGGCCTGCAGCATTAATCAGTTGCCTGACTCGATGTTTGATTTTTCTACCCATGCGTTATGTTGTTGAAATCGAGGCATCAGCGCCAGCTTTGCACATCAACGCGATCACGCCGTCTACGTCGGTCATATGGGCCCATCCAAGTTCAGCATGAGCTTTGGCTGGATTGGCGCGACCTGCCAGAATATCCGAGGGACGCAGCAGAGACGGGTCTTCGGTAACGTGATCCTTCCAGTCCAGCGAAAAGTAGCCGAATGCCTTGGCAACGAAGTATTCGAGCGACACCGTGCGCCCCGTTGCGATCACGTAATCGTCCGCGTTCTTGCACTGAAGCATTTTCCACATCGCATCGACGTATTCCGGTGCCCAGCCCCAGTCTCGTTGGATATGGACGTTTCCGAGGTGCAGCTTTTCATTGCTGCCGCCGGCGATTCGTGCGGCGGCGCGCACGATTTTCTGGGTCACAAATCGTTCCGGTCGCAGTGGCGACTCATGGTTGAACAAAATGCCGGTGCATGCGAACAGTCCATAGGCTTCGCGGTAGTTTTGCACCAGCCAGTGGGCCGAAGCTTTCGCTACCGCGTAGGGGCTCCGTGGATGAAAGGGGGTACGCTCATCCGCTGCCATGTCTCCGGTATCCCCAAAGCATTCGCTGGAGCCGGCGTTGTACAGGCGTATCGGCC
>JAKANU010000036.1 GCA_021812315.1 Pseudomonadota bacterium | reverse complement strand
AGCAAGCTGCGCGTACCCACCGGCGGCTGGGTGTTGACGCTGCACGACTATCGCCGTCGCTACGCCCTCTACAAGGGCGATGCCGATTTGCAGGCGATGCACGCCGCCTGTCCCTGGCTGGTCACCTGGGATGACCATGAAGTGCAGAACGACTACGCCGGTTTGCGTGCTGGCAATAGCGGTGCCTGGGACCCGTCCGTGCCGGGCGACTTTCTGGCGCGGCGTGCGGCGGCGTATCAGGCCTGGTACGAACACATGCCGGTGCGCGCCGAGGTATTGATCGGTGCTCTGGCCGGGTTGGCGCGCGGCGCCGAAATGCGCGTCTATTCCCGGGTTCACTATGGCCAACTGGCCTCGCTGTACCTGTTTGACACGCGCCAGTACCGCGACCCGCAGGTTTGCAACAAGGACGATGCCCTGGGTTCAAGCACACTCGACCCGGCCACTTGCGCGGCCTGGCATGATCCAGCGCGCAGTTTGCTGGGTACCCAGCAGGAACGCTGGCTGGAACAGGAATTTGCCAAAGCGGGCTCGCGCGAATCGACATGGAATGTGCTGGGCCAGCAGACCCTGTTCGGTCAACGTGATTTCAGGCCCGGGCCGCAGAAGTTCTTCTGGAACGACGGCTGGGACGGTTACCCGGCGGCGCGCAAGCGCCTGACCGAGGCCTTGCGCAAATACGCCGTGAGCAATCCGGTGGTGCTTGGTGGCGATATGCACGAGAACTGGGTTGGGCATGTCAAAGCCGACTATGACGACCCGCGTAGCCAGACCCTGGGTGTCGAGTTTTGCGGTACCAGCATCACCTCACGCTCGGGCGGCAACGCCAAGACCGCCGAACGCCTTGCCAACAATCCGCATTTTGTCTTTGCCGAGGCGCAGCGCAAAGGTTATGGCGTGGTTGAATTCACGCCTACGCAACTGAGCACCACCTTGCGCGTGCTCGACGACGTGACGCGCGAGGACACGAAGATCGAAACCCTGGCGCGCTTCACAGTGTCGGCTGGGCGAGCGGTGGTCGAACCTGCCTGAGCCACCGGGGGGTGGTCAGACCTTGGCCAGCGCCTGCTCCAGATCTTCGAGCAGATCGTCGATGTGCTCGATACCCAGCGACAAGCGCACCATGTCGGGCTTGACCCCGGCCTTGGCGAGTTCGTCGGTATTGAGTTGGCGATGCGTGGTCGAAGCCGGATGGCAGGCCAGTGATTTGGCGTCGCCGATATTCACCAGCCGGGTGAAGAGTTTCAGCGCGTCCTGAAAACGCGCCCCGGCCTGCAGGCTGTCGGCGGCCTTCAGCCCGAAGCTGACGATGCCCGAAGCCTGGCCGCCGAGGTACTTCCTGGCCAGCGCATGGTCCGGGTGCTCGGGCAATCCCGCGAAGTTGACCCAACTCACCTTGGTGTGTGATTTCAGATGCCTGGCCACTGCCAGGGCGTTGCCGCAGATGCGCTGCATACGCAGCGGCAGGGTCTCGATGCCCTGCAGAATCTGGAACGCCGCCAGTGCGCTCAGCGCCGCACCCATATTGCGCAGCGGCACCACGCGGGCGCGGCCGATGTAGGCGGCGGGACCCAGCGCCTCGGTATATACAACGCCGTGGTAGCTGACGTCAGGCTCGTTGAGGCGCTTGAAGCGTTCCTTGTGCTCGGCCCAGGGGAATTTGCCCGAGTCGACGATGATGCCGCCAACGGTGGTGCCGTGACCGCCGAGGTACTTGGTCAGCGAGTGCACCACGATGTCGGCGCCGTGCTCGAAGGGCCGGCACAGGTAGGGGCTAGCCACAGTGTTGTCGACGATCAGCGGCACACCATGGGCATGTGCGATCTTCGCCAGCGCCGCCAGATCCGTGACGTTACCTAATGGGTTGCCAACGGTTTCACAGTAAATGGCCTTGGTCCGGGCGTCAATCAGGCCGGCAAAGGCAGACGGATCGCGGCCGTCGGCAAAACGGACCTCGATACCCATCTGCGGAAACGTGTGGGCAAACAGGTTGTAGGTGCCGCCATACAGGGTCGAGGCCGAAACGATGTTGTCGCCGCTCTCGGTAATGGTTTGAATCGCGTAGCTGATGGCGGCCATGCCCGAGGCAACCGCCAGGGCGCCGATGCCACCTTCCATCGCCGCAACGCGGGCTTCGAGCACGCCGCAGGTCGGGTTCATGATGCGGCTGTAGATGTTGCCGGCAACCTTCAGGTCGAACAGGTCGGCCCCGTGCTGGGTGTCGTCAAACGCATAAGCCACCGTCTGGTAGATCGGCACCGCAACCGCTTTGGTGGTGGGCTCGGGCGCGTAGCCGCCGTGGACGGCGAGTGTTTCAATTTTCATGGCAGATGATCCAGTGCAAAGAGGGTTTGCATCTTAGACCGGCCAAGTGCACCGCCATAGACTGAGTATTCATATCGATATGCCACGCAGGGACATGCACGGTGCGGGAAAACCCGCACCGATTCACGGGCATACTCTGGGGAAGTACTTCGGTTCTTTGAGCATCCACTTCAATGTCATTGCGGAGCATTTTCATGAGCAAGCAAACCAAATTCCTGTTGAACGAGAACCAGATGCCGCGCTTCTGGTACAACCTGCAAGCCGACTTGCCCAAACCTTTGCCACCGGTGTTGCATCCGGGCACACTGCAGCCGATTGGCCCGGCCGACCTCGCGCCGCTCTTTCCGATGGCGTTGATCATGCAGGAGGTGAGCCTGGAGCGCGAGATCGAGATTCCCGAGCCGGTGCGCGAGGTCTACCGCCTGTGGCGTCCGGCGCCGCTGTTTCGGGCGCACCGTCTGGAGAAGGCGCTCGGCACCCCGGCGAAGATCTACTACAAGTACGAGGGCGTCAGCCCGGCGGGCAGCCACAAGCCCAACACCGCCGTGCCGCAGGCCTTTTTCAATCAGCAAGAAGGCGTCAAACGTCTGGTGACCGAAACCGGTGCCGGCCAGTGGGGCACGTCGCTGGCCTTTGCCGGCTCGCTCTTTGGCCTGGCAGTCGAGGTGTTCCAGGTGCGCGTGTCGTATGACCAAAAGCCGTACCGACGCGCGGTGATGCATACCTACGGCGCTCGCTGCGTGGCCTCGCCCTCCGGCGAGACCGAGTTCGGGCGCTCGGTGCTGGCGAAAAACCCGGATCATCCGGGCAGCCTGGGCATCGCGATTTCCGAAGCGGTTGAACTGGCGGTGCAGCGCGAGGACACCAAGTACGCGCTGGGCTCGGTCCTGAACCATGTGCTGTTGCATCAGACCATCATCGGACTGGAGGCGATGGAGCAGATGCAGATGACCGGTGATTGGCCCGATGTGGTGGTCGGCTGCACCGGGGGTGGCTCGAATTTTGCCGGCATCGCGTTCCCGTTTATCGGCCACGGCTTGCGCGGCGGCGCCAAGCCGCGCATCGTGGCGGTGGAGCCGGCGGCGTGTCCGTCCCTGACACGCGGCAAATATGCCTACGATTTCGGCGACACCGCTGGAATGACGCCACTGACCAAGATGCACACCCTGGGCAGCCAGTTCACACCACCGGGATTTCATGCCGGAGGCCTGCGCTATCACGGGATGGCTCCCCTCGTGTCGCATTGCAAGGAGCTCGGCCTGCTCGAGGCGGTGTCGTACAACCAGGTCGAATGTTTTGAAGCCGGCGTGCTGTTTGGCCGCAACGAAGGCATCGTGCCGGCACCCGAAGCGAATCACGCGGTCAAGGGAGCGATCGAAGAGGCCCTGCGCTGCAAGCGCGAAGGCAAGGCCGAGACAATCCTGTTCAACCTGTGTGGGCATGGCCACTTCGACATGTCGGCCTACGAGAAGTACTTTGCCGGCGAGCTGACCGACGAGCACTACGACGAGAGCGAGCTCGCCATGGCCCTGGCCGGACTGCCCAGCGTGCCGCAACCGGCCTGAGTCATGAAGAACTTACTGCGGCTCATCCTGGCTCTGGGTCTTTGCGGTCTTGCCTGGTCGGCGCTGGCGCGCGAGCAGGACAAGGCTTCGCTGGCTTTGGTGGAAAAGATTGTTCAGGCCTACGGGGGTGCCGCGGCGATCGAGCGCGTCACCAGCGTGCACGCGCAGGGCACGATCATTGCACTGGTGCGCGGCAGCCACGGGACCTACGAACGCTGGTTGAGTCGATCCAGGCAGTTGCGCGTCCAGACCGCGTATACCGGCAGCTCGGAGACGCGTCTGTTCAACGGCGACAGAACCTGGCGCAGCAACCAGGGAAGTCTGATGCGCGCGGTCACCGGTCCGGGGCATCTGGCCATGGTCTACCAGTACAAACAGCTTGATTTGCCTTACGGCTTGCTCAAGGGCAGCTACAACCTGCGCCACGCCGGCAGCGAGCAGGTGCACGACAAAGCGACTGAGGCAATGGAGGTCTGGGACGATGAGGGGCCGACCATGCGCGTCAATGTCGATGCGGTGAGCCACTACATCGTCAAGGTGACGGGCTACATTTCGGTGGGTAGCGCGACGACGACGCTGGGCGTCGAATTTTCGGATTTCAAACCGGTCGATGGTCTGGTGCTGCCGTTTCGCATGCACAACTACGCCGCCGACAACCCCCTGAGTGAAACCGTGATCCGCGAGTACGCGCTCAATCCGGAGATGGCGCCGTCCCTGTTTGAGCCGCCGGTCAGCGGCGTCGATTCAGCGCGTGCCGCTCAGCGCTGCAGCACACTCAAAAGTCGATCGAGTCCGCCGGTTTCGATCGATACATTGGCAAATTGCCGAACCAGCGGCTTGGCATGAAACGCCACCGATAGACCGGCGGCGCGCATCATCGGCAGGTCATTGGCGCCATCGCCCACCGCAATGGCTTGTCGGGGACTGATGCCAAGCAACTGGCAGGTCTGCAGCAACATGGCGCGTTTTTCGTCGCCGTCGCAAATATCGCCCCAGCTCTGATCGAGCATGCGGCCGGTGAGCGCGCCGTCGCGCACTTCCAGGACGTTGGCCCGGACATAGTCCAGGCCCAGGCGAGCCTGCACGCGCTCGGCAAAGTGCGTGAAACCACCGGAAACCAGCAAGGACTTGAGCCCGGCTTGCCGGCACGCATCCACCAGCGCCTCGGCTCCTGGGTTGAGTTGCAGGCGTTCGCGGTAAATCCGGTCCACGTCTAGCAAGGTCACGCCCTTGAGCAGGGCCACGCGCTGGCGCAGGCTCTCCTTGTAATCCGTGACAGCGCCTTGCATGGCGGCTTCGGTGATGGCGGCGACCTCGGCCTTGCGACCCACCGCGTCGGCGATCTCATCGACACACTCGATGTTGATGAGGGTCGAGTCCATGTCAAAGGCAATGAGTTTGAAATCGCGCAGGCGCAGCGGCGGCTCAATGCCTCGAAGCAGGAGGCCCGGGGCAAATTCGACGGATGGCATGGATGAACAACTCACTATAAGTTTGATAGCTGCTTACGCAAGTGGGGCGCGCTCTGGCGGCGTATTTCGTCTAAACCAGAAAACGCCATGCAGGTGTCTCGCGTACTCCAAAATGAACCCGTCCCGCGCCACCATCGAGCGCCACCAATGTCATAATTCCTTGGCAAGGCAAGCTTCAGATCCAGTCCATCAACATGACGCGCATCCGATGATACCGTCCAGCAGCGTTGCCCTTCCTGAAGGGTTGAAGCGCAATCGTCTTGTGCATGCTGCCGGCGCATATATTGTCCTTTGGCTGATTCTCTGGTACGCCTCCAGAATTGCTGATGTCCTGGGTGGTGCCAGTCTATGGTACCTGCCCGCCGGGCTTCGTTTTTCCGCGTTTGTGCTTTTTGGCTGGCCCGCTTTGCTGCTTGAACTGACGGCAACGCTCATCGCCAGTGTGCTGCAATTCGCGTTTTCGGGCCTTGCGGTGCCGGACCTTCTAAGCGCCCAGATGGGCTGGCTGGTCTATGCCTGGTGTGCCATGCCGATTGCTTACGCTATCGTGCTTTTTCCCGTCAGAGGCAAGATGCGGGGCCAGATTGATCTGGCTCGCTCCGCACAGAGCGTCCCGTTCATCAGCGCGGCCGTAGCGGCCAGTTTGTTGGGTGCTGTCGTCGGCACCGTGCATCTGGTCTACGGTGGCTTTGTCGCGCATCACCAGTGGGCTCAGGCGATGGCCTCCTGGGTCACGGGCGACTTCATCGGCATCGTCACGCTGAGCCCTCTCTTGTTTGTACGTGTTTGGCCACGCTTGCGGAGCTATCTGCAAGATGGCCATGGTTCGCACCAGCCCGAACCGATTGCAAGCGACGGCCATGCCGACTTGCGTACCGTGGCGGCGACCATGCTGGCGCCATTCCTGGTCTTCGGCATTCCGAAGTACCTGGATTTGAATCTCCAATATCCACTCGTCGCCTTGTTGCTGCTGTTGCCGCTGGTGGCTGTGGCCTTGGCCTACGGACTGCGCGGCGCGGTGCTTGCGGTCGCCTTGCTCGATGCCGGTTTGGTTCTGTCAATGGCCCTGCTCCATGAGCAGGAGTTGGCGATGCAATATCAGTTGGTCATGGTCGCCATCGCCCTGGTGGGCCTATGGCTTGGCGGTGCCGTAGAGTCTCGCTACCGGTTGATGGCTGACTACGCCAAGGAACTTCAGTCCGAGGTGCAACGCCAGACGCTCGCTTTGCAGCAGGCCACCGCGGACTTGCGTGAGAAGCGCGACGAGGCAGAACAAGCCAACCTGGCGAAATCACGATTCCTGGCGGCTGCCAGTCACGATCTGCGCCAACCGGCGCACGCGCTGGGCATGTTCATGGAGCGCCTCGATCAAGTGGCAGTCGACCCGCAATTCAGAGGCCTGGTAACCAGTGCCAACGCAGCCGTGCGTGAGATGCAGGACATGCTCGACGGCATGTTTGATCTGTCGCACCTGGACGCAGAATCAACCCAGGCACAGATTCAGACATTTCCCATTAACGACCTGTTCGACGCCTTGCGCAACGGGCTCACCAACGAAGCGCTTGCCAAAGGCCTGCGCCTTCGTATTCGCCCATCCTCGGCATGGCTTCGCAGCGACGCTAGCTTGCTGCGTCGGATATTGTTGAATCTGGTCGGCAACGCGATCCGGTACACCCGTCATGGGACTGTGTTGGTCGCCTGTCGGCCAACGCAAGGCGGCACTCACGTGCGCCTTGAGGTGCGCGACAGCGGCATCGGCATCGCGCCCGAGGACCATGAGAAAGTGTTTCAGGAGTTCTATCAAGTTGCCAACCCACAACGTGATCGCCGACTCGGATTGGGCGTTGGTCTGAGTATTGTGGAGCGTTGTTGTGCGCTGCTTTCGCATCCGCTGTCGCTTCGCTCACGGGTGGGTGAGGGCACTTGCGTAAGCATCACGGTACCCGTGACGAACGCCCGCCCCGGCGTGTTTGACAAAGACGCTCTGCTGTGGCCAGCGCCGGGCGAGTCAGGCAACCGACATGTGATGTTGATCGAGGACGACGTCATGGGTCGAGATGCTTTGACTGGCTTGCTGCAATCCTGGGGCTATTCCGTGGTCGCGGCCGAGGGCGCTCAAATGGCAGTCGAGATGCTGCAAAGGGATCAGCCACCCAGCCTCATCATCAGCGACCTGCGCCTGGGCGGGGGCATCAACGGCATCGAGGCGGTGCAAATGTTACGCGAGGCCGCGGGTCAGCAGATCGCGGCATGCGTGATTAGCGGCGACACGGATGCGAACGTGCGGCTCCAAGTGCAAACTGCTGGCCTGGTTCTACTGAGCAAGCCGGTCCGACCCGCCAAGCTGCGTTCGCTGCTCAGATACCTGACTCAGGACGACTCCACCCAAGCGCCGAACACCAGTATTCACGCAAGCGCAGCCTGAGCGCTTTGGTATATTTCAGACGCTATCTTCATTGAACACTGAATAATCTCGTGAAAGGATCTTTATGAAGTGCATTGGGGCCGGTCGAGAACCCGCGCTGGCGCTGTTAACTGCGGTGCTGGTGTGCACCGCTGCAGTGTCGCAAGCTGCAACAATCAATGTCACCGCCAACGCCAGCGATGTGCTCAATGGCGCCGACGCTCAATGCTCGCTGCGCGAGGCGATACAGAACATCAACGACGGCGCAAGTACTTACGCTGATTGCGTACCCGCTGGGGCCTACGGCAGCGGGGACACGATCAACATTCCGGCCGGGACCTACACCACCGCGATCGCGGGTGCTGGTGAGAACCTGAACGCTTCGGGTGATTACGACATCAACCGGAGCATGGCTTTGGTGGGTGCGGGTGCGCCGACAACCATCATTGACGGAGGCGGGCTCGATCGCGTGTTCCATATCACCGGCGCCTACACCGTCTCGATCACCGGCGTCACGATCACGGGTGGCAGGGCCGCCGGATCCAATTACCACGGCGGTGGGGTAATGGTCGGTGGCGGCACGCTGACCCTCAACAACTCAATCGTCACCGGCAATGCGGCGCCCGTTTTCAACTATGGTGGCGGCATTCACGTGGATTCCAATGGCACGCTGCTGGCGAACAATTCGACCATCAGCGGCAACTCGGCGTACGGCGGCGGCGGTGTTACGAGTTGGGGGCTGGTCACACTCACCAATTCCACGGTCGGTGGCAACACCTCGGTCGACGACGGAGGCGGGTTTTACAACGCAGCCACGGCTTCGCTGATCAACTCCACAATCAGCGGCAACCGCACGCCGCACTTCGGTGGTGGTATTTTCAACCAGACCGGCGGGCATCTCACCGTGACCGACTCCTCCGTGATCGGCAACATCGCGACGGGCAGCACCTACAACTACGGTGGTGGGATCTACAACAACGACGCGGCAACCACCGACATCACGCGATCGACGATCGGCGGTAACAGCGCCACTAACGCGTCGTCCAACGGCAGGGGTGGCGGGTTGTTCAACAACACCGGTACGGCGACCATGACCGTGACGAATTCGACAATCAGTGGCAATACTGCCAACAACGGCGGCGGGATATTGAACGTCGGCCTGCTCACCGTGACGGGGTCCACCATTGTTCGTAACGTAGCTCCCCCTGGACAGGGGGCGGGGCACGGGCGTTACAGCGTCGGTCTTAACGGGACCAACGTCTACATCAACTCTATCGTGGCCGACAACGGCGCCGGACTCGATTGCACTGCGGCATTGACGAACAACGGTGGCAATATCGACAGCGACAGCAGTTGCGGCACTTTCACACACAGCGCAGCAATGATTCAAGGGACCGGCTTCGGCCCGCTGGCCAGCAACGGCGGGCCAACGCAAACTCACGCCTTGCTCGCGGGTAGCGCGGCCCTGGACGCGGCGCCAACCTGCGCCGGGCTGACGACCGACCAGCGCGGCACCGCGCGTCCGCAGGGTAGTGCGTGCGATGTCGGGGCGTACGAGCTTGCCGTGGCCGTCGTCGCAGCCACGCCGATTCCGACCGGGAACGTCTGGGCGATGATCGGTTTTATGCTGCTGGCGGGCCTGGGCGCGGTGCACGCCAGATCCAGGGCTTCAGCGGCACGTTAGGCTGAAGTCGTTGGCATAGAAAGCTGAAGAGCCATGTGTACCTTGCCCTTGTAACCTGATGGGGTGCGGATGGCCAATGGCTCCACGCCCCAAGAGGAGAAACCAAAGGACTCGTACAGGCGCACCGCAGGCTCGTTGCCGTGGATGTCTGATGTTTCAATTGGCCGGGGATCCCACCACGCATCGACCTCTTCAACCAGAAGATGCATCTTGAACTTACTGCCCCGGTACTCCAGGAAGTGACGCGAGGTCGTGGACCCACGGCATGGAGGAGGCAGTCCAAATCTGCTTGACCGGGGGAAGCTGAGCGCGTTCATCAACGCATCCGAGTCGGACGCCATACACGGCTGGCGCATCGGGTGAAGTGGCGTACAGCGGCGTTCCGCATTCTCCGCAAAATGCCTGCGCACGACGATTGCCGCTCTGCGCGATCTTGATGTAGACCTTGGGACTGCCAGTAAGAACGAAGTCTTTGGCAGCTATGGGAAGGACTGCCCTGAAGGGCGCGCCAGACATGGTCTGGCAGTCCGTGCAGTGGCAGACGACGACCTTCGCAGGGTCTGCCTCGGCAGTGAAACTGATGCTGCCGCAGTGACAATGGCCATTGATCTTCATGAAGTTCTTCCTGAGTAGTGAACAGGTTGCAACGACGCCCAACGACCAAGCTAAACCGCGCGTCGCTTTGTGGCGCGTTCGCTTGGGCGACGGGTGAGGGCCTGAGCGTCAACATACGCATCTATCAGACGACGGATCATCCGCTGGTATTGCGTTTGATGTTTGGTCGCTTCGGACTTGAAAAAGTCGATGCTTTTCTTGCTGAGCGCCAAGGTGACTTTCACGCCTTCCTCTCGAAATGCCAACTCTTCAGGCGACGGAAGGAAATCCGGGATCACTTGAAGCCGACCAAGGGGCTCATTCGTGTAGTTGATTTTCGCGCTCATAAGCAGCCTTTCCTTTGCGCCAGTAGCCAGCGCCAATGATTCGAATAACCGAAGCACGATACGTAAACCGTACCGTGAGAACGCCGCCGTCAACTTCGCCGAAGCAGTAATACCGGTCCTCGGTCTGGCTGTGGGAAGCGTCCTTGGCAATCACCCGCTTCGGGTCAGCAAAAGCGTATTGCGCACGTCCAAATGAAACACCATGCTTGCGCTGGTTTTCAGCATCTTTTTCTGGGTCCCAATCGAAGTGCACACCTGCCATTGGCAGAGTTTACCATTTGGCAATATAAAAAGCCATACGTTTGTATGGAGGCTTCATGTCGCCTAACGTCGAAGTTCAGGGCCGCGACTCGCTTTGCTCCAGGCGCTCGGCCATGGCGCGGAGAGCAAGCGCTTCGGCCTTTGCCATAGCTTCGTCGGCGGTCTTGCCATAGCACAGCACGCCGGGAAGCGGCGGAACTTCAGCGATCCAGCGGCCATCAATCTCTTCCTCGCATTCGATGCTGAAATTCACGATTGCTCTCCGGTAAGGTGTGATCCGAAGTGTAGCGCGCCATGGCTGATGACGTCGAACGTTTGAAATCACCGGCGCTGCGCGGCTTTATTGCGCAGCGTCCGGTGGATTGATGGGTTGGGCGTCGCGAATTAATTCCTCGGATGCTGACCGAATTCGCAACCACATTGCGAACCCACCAATGTGGTCGTAGTCAAACGGCTGACCATGAAGAGAAGCGAGGTTAATGGAGAGGGGCGTGCCGCCGACCAAAAGTGAGAGCACGCGCGCATGCTGTTGTCCTCTCGCTTCCCATAAAGGCAACGCTGGATTGTGTGCGAATGCACATCGAACCATATAAACGAGCGTTCGCAATTCGTCGTTAGGTTGTCGTGACTGCGGTCTCCGTTTCAGGCCTGCCACGTCGAATGCGGCGTCTAGAACCATTGCCGACGTGCCGAAAGCCATGCCGACCAAGGCTTGAGACGCTGGAATAACGGCCTCAATGTTGCCAAATGTACCCGATGGGAAGCTCACGTTCTCTCGCTCAAGCAATATGGATAAGTCGGTGTCAAGTCGAGACAAGTCGATATGGCCTGACTCGCAGTAGCACATGAGACGGATGGCAAATTCAAGGTGCCGAAACGCGTAGTCGACATCAGCGAGTGCTTCCGTGGTGGTGTTCATGACGCCCAAAGAAACATCTTCAGGGTGTAACCGGCCGCCGGGGATGGGAAGAGAGTAGCGAACTTGCAAGCGTAGCTTGCAGGCGATACATATTGACTGAGGGCACGAACGTCAATAGCACTTTAGCGCTGTCGCATGGATGGTAATTATGTTAGCCAGTCCTCTAATCAAATGGTCGTCATTGAGAATTACCATTGAATCAGCTCCCATGGCTGATGCTGTATCTCGTGCTTTCCAGATCGCTTCGTCGTAAACGGCCTGAGCAGGCTGAACTTTATCAACGGTGACAGTAACCGGCCCGAGCTTAGCGCATGAATTAGCCATTACGTTTGACTGTTTCATGACCTGAATTTTCCGCGCACCTTCGGTGATTTGAATAGGAGTTGCGCAGCCAGCTAGCACGAGCAATAGAAGCATTGAGATATTTTTCATCATAGGACCTATATTCTTTAGTTAACTTCTTGAAAAGTGCGGCTCCGTTGAGACGCCCAACGTAATGTAGACCGCAAGACGCTGCGGTCTAAATCAGGCGCTTGCGGTCTATATTGGGATTGAGAAAACGCGCACAGCCGCTTGCCACATGGGTTTGCGAGGCATATACTGTACAAATAAACAGTGCTAAATTTAGCCATGAAACCCGTCGCCTCCCCTGTGCTGCATTCAACGCGTCTGTTGGATCAGGTGCGTGAACAAATTCGTTACAAGCACTATAGCCTGCGAACCGAGAAAACGTAGGTGCAGTGGATCAAGAGCTTCATCCGGTGGCACGGGTTGAAGCATCCACGCAACATGGGTGGCCAGTAGCCACCGCCGCAACAACCGGCTGCCCCAGCGAGCGCAGCAAGTCACGCACCATGTGCGCCCGGTCTTTTGCCTCGGGCAGGGCGCGCTCGATGCGCAGCTTCTCGCTGCCGGTGAGCTTGATGTGCTTGTTCTTCTGGATCAGGGCGATGATCTTCATGGAGTCAATCGGCGGGTCTTTCCGGAACGTGATGGTGGTCACGCCCGGTGCGGCGTCCACCTTGAGCACGCCGTAGGGTTTGGCGATGACTCGCAGGCGGTGCACGTCAATCAGCGTTTGCGCCTGCGCAGGCAGTTTGCCAAAGCGGTCGACGATCTCTTCCATCAAGGCGTCGATCTGGTCGGTGTTCTTCGCAGTCGCGAGTTTCTTGTAGAAGCTCAGGCGCAGGTGCACGTCGCCGCAGTAGTCGTTGGGCAGCAGGGCGGGGGCGTGCAGGTTGATGTCGGTGGTAACACCTAGCGGCCCGAGCAGATCGGGCTCGATACCGGCCTTCAGCCAGCGCACCGCCTCGGCAAGCATTTCGTTGTAAAGCTGAAAACCAATCTCCATCATGTTGCCACTCTGGTTCTCGCCCAGCACTTCGCCCGCACCGCGAATCTCCAGATCGTGCATGGCCAGGTAAAAGCCCGAGCCCAGTTCTTCCATCGCCTGAATCGCGTCGAGCCGCTGTTGCGCCTGTTTGGTCAGGCCTTCCAGATCGGGCACCATCAAATAGGCATAGGCCTGGTGGTGGCTGCGCCCGACGCGGCCACGCAACTGGTGCAACTGCGCCAGCCCGAACTTGTCGGCCCGGCTCATCACGATCGTGTTGGCGGTGGGCACGTCGATGCCAGTCTCGATGATGGTCGAGCACAGCAGCAGATTGCTGCGCTGGGCCACAAAGTCACGCATCACGCTCTCAAGCTGGCGCTCGGGCATCTGGCCATGCGCCACGGCGATGCGCGCCTCGGGCAGCAGCTCTTCGAGTTTGGCGCGCCGGTTCTCGATGGTTTCGACCTCGTTGTGCAAAAAGTAAATCTGGCCGCCACGTTTGAGCTCGCGCAGCACAGCTTCGCGGATCACGCCTGTTCCTTCGGTGCGCACAAAGGTTTTGATCGCCAGACGCCGTTGCGGTGCCGTGGCAATCACGCTCAGATCGCGCAGACCTTCGAGCGCCATGCCCAGGGTGCGCGGGATCGGCGTGGCCGTGAGGGTGAGCACATCGACCTCGGCGCGCATGGCCTTCATGGTTTCCTTGTGACGCACACCAAAACGATGTTCCTCGTCGATGATCAGCAGGCCCAGATTCCTGAATTTGGTGTTCTGGCTCAGCAGCTTGTGCGTGCCCACCACAATATCAATGGTGCCGTCGGCCAGCCCCTTGAGCGCGGCGGTAATCTCCTTGCCTGAGCGAAAGCGGCTCATCTCGGCCACTTTCACCGGCCATTTGGCAAAGCGGTCCACCAGGGTCTGGTAATGCTGTTCGGCCAGCAGCGTGGTGGGGGCCAGAAAGGCAACCTGCTTGCCACCGGTGATAGCAATGAAGGCGGCACGCAAGGCGACCTCGGTCTTGCCAAAACCGACGTCGCCGCAGATCAGCCGGTCCATAGGGCGCGGGCTGATCATGTCCTGAATCACTGCGTGGATGGCGGCATTCTGGTCGGCAGTCTCCTCGAAGCCAAAATCGTTGGCAAAGGCTTCATAGTCGCTGGCCGAGTAGCGAAACGCGAACCCCTCGCGCGCCGCGCGGCGGGCATAGATGTTGAGCAACTCGGCGGCGGAGTCGCGCACCTGCTCGGCTGCCTTACGCTTGGCTTTTTCCCATTGGCCCGAGCCCAGGCGGTGCAGAGGCGCTTCATCCGCACTCACCCCGGTATACCGGCTGATGAGCTGCAACTGACTCACTGGCACGTACAGCACGGCCTTGTCGGCGTATTCAAGGTGCAGGAATTCCTGGACCTCGGCCTCTCCGTTGGCCAGCTTGTTGCCCAGATCGAGGTTGACCAGGCCCCGGTAGCGGCCAATGCCGTGCGCTGAATGAACCACCGGGTCGCCAAGATTGAGCTCACTGAGATCCTTGATCAGCGCTTCAACGTCGCTGACCTGTTCCTGCTTCTTGCGCCTGCGCGCGGTGGGTCCGGCGGCAAAGAGCTCGGTCTCGGTGACGAAATCGATGCCTTCCTCGATCCAGCCAAAGCCGGTATTGAGCTCGGAGGTGGCGATGCCGAGCCGCTCGTCGCTGCGCACAAACTCGGCCAGCGAATCAAACGCGGGCGGCGTCAGGCCGCTGGCGTGCAGGAAATCAAGAAGGCTGCTCTTGCGGCCCTCGCTCTCGGCCAGGATCAGAATGCGCTGCTGGGTATTGCGGGCGTAATTTTTCAGGCGCGAGAGCGGATCTTCGGCACCACGCACCACGGTCAGCGG
>JAKANU010000331.1 GCA_021812315.1 Pseudomonadota bacterium | reverse complement strand
CCCGAGCGCTTGCAGGCCTTGCACGCCACGGCCGCCGATATTTCACGCCAGTTGCGCCAAGTGCAGCAGGACGTCGCCGGGGGGCGCACCGATGTCGGCGGCCGCGAGCAGCCGGTGCGGACGCTGGCCTCGGTGCGCTCGGCAAGCGAGCTCGGCGCACTGGAACTGGCTTTGAGCGATGGCCGGCGCATCCGTCTGGACCAGCTTGCCACGATCCGCGATACCGTCGCCGAGCCGCGTTCGGCTGCGCTGCTCAACGGCAAGCCGGTGGTTGGCTTTGAGGTGGCGCGCAGCAAGGGATCGAGCGAGGTGGAGGTTGGTGCGGCGGTGCAGCAGGCGCTGGCGGAGATCGTGCGTCAGCATCCGGACGTGGAACTGACCGAGGCTTTCAACTTCGTCTTGCCGGTGCAGGAAGAGTACCGCGGCTCGATGAATCTGTTGTACGAGGGCGCGGCGCTGGCGGTGTTGGTGGTCTGGCTGTTCCTGCGCAACTGGCGCGCAACTTTCGTCTCGGCGGTGGCCTTGCCGCTGTCGGCGATTCCCGCCTTCATCGGCATGCACTACCTGGGCTTTTCGGTCAACGTCGTGACCCTGCTGGCGCTGTCTTTGGTGATCGGCATTCTGGTCGATGACGCGATTGTCGAAGTCGAGAACATCGTTCGGCATTTGCGCATGGGCAAGACGCCGTACCAGGCTGCCATGGAGGCGGCCGACGAGATTGGACTGGCGGTGATCGCCACCACGTTCACCTTGATCGCGGTGTTCTTGCCGACCGCCTTCATGAGTGGCATTGCTGGCAAATTCTTCAAGCAGTTTGGCTGGACTGCGGCGCTGGCCGTTGCCGCTTCGCTGCTGGTGGCGCGTGTGCTCACGCCGATGATGTCGGCCTACCTGCTCCAGCCGATAGCGACCAAGTACCGCGAGCCGCGCTGGTTGAGTGCCTACATGCGCCTGGCATCGTGGTGCGTGCAGCACCGGCTGCTCACCTTGTTGGCGGCGGGCGGGTTCTTTATCGGCTCGTTGATGCTCATTCCCTTGTTGCCCCAGGGCTTCATGCCGGCTGACGACAACTCGCAAACCCAGGTCTACCTGGAACTGGTGCCCGGTGCGACCCTGACGCAGACCAGACAGACCGCAGAGGAGGCACGCCGCCTGATCGCCGATGTGCCGCACGTGCGCAGTGTCTACACAACCATTGGCGGCGGTACCGCGGGTGCCGACCCCTTTGCGCCCCAGGGTGTCTCGGAAACACGCAAGGCAACGCTGACGATTCTGCTCGATGACCGCGGCAAGCGGCCGCTCAAACAGGTCATCGAAAAGCAGATCCGCGCTGCCATCGAAGCGCTGCCCGGCGTGCGCAGCAAGGTCGGTCTGGGCGCCTCCGGTGAAAAATACATCCTCGTACTCACCGGTGAGGACGCGCCCACGCTGCAAGCGGCGGCGCGCTCGGTTGAAAAAGACCTGCGCACCATACCCGGCTTGGGCAATGTTGCCTCCAGTGCCAGCCTGGTGCGCCCGGAAATTGCCGTGCACCCGGACTTTGCGCGCGCGGCCCTGTTGGGCGTGACCAGCGCTGCCATTGGCGAGACCTTGCGCATTGCCACGGTGGGCGACTACGACGCAGCGCTGCCCAAACTCAATTTGAGCCAGCGCCAGATTCCAATCGTCGTCATGCTTGAGACAGCGGCGCGTGCCGACCTCGAACTGCTCGGTCGCCTGAGTGTGCCTGGTGTGAAAGGGCCGGTGTTGCTGGGTCAGGTGGCGACGCTGGAGCTCGCCAGTGGACCGGCCGAGATTGACCGCTACGACCGTTCGCGCAACATCACTTTTGAAGTTGAGCTCTCTGGCCTTCCTCTGGGCGATGTGAAGAATGCGGTGCAGGAATTGCCTGCGATCAAGGCCTTGCCACCCGGCGTGAAGGTCGTCGAAGTGGGCGACGCCGAAGTGATGGGCGAATTGTTTGCCAGCTTCGGGCTGGCGATGCTCACCGGCGTACTGTGCATCTACATCGTGCTGGTGTTGCTGTTCAAGAGTCTGCTGCATCCGGTCACGATCCTGACGGCACTGCCACTCTCGCTGGGCGGCGCATTCGTCGGCTTGCTGCTGGCCGACAAGAGCTTTTCCATGCCCTCGCTGATCGGCCTGATCATGCTCATGGGCGTGGCTACCAAGAATTCAATCCTGCTGGTGGAGTACGCGATCCTGGCGCGGCGCGAGCACGGCCTGAGCCGAACCGAAGCGCTGCTCGATGCCTGCCACAAGCGCGCCCGACCAATCATCATGACGACGCTGGCCATGGCCGCGGGCATGACGCCCATCGCCATCGGCTTTGGCGCCGCCGATACCAGCTTTCGCGCGCCGATGGCGATTGCTGTGATCGGTGGCCTGATGACTTCGACGGTGCTCAGCCTGCTGGTGATTCCGGCGGTGTTTACCTATGTCGATGACCTTGGCCAGTGGTTCGGGCGGTGGCGCAAGCGCCGCGGGACAACATAACATAATCGCATCGTCAAGCACCATGCCCAAAATCAAGCTGCTGAGCAGGATCAGGCGGTCGGTGCAGCCCCATTTCAAAACAACGGCGTTGTTGTGGTTGTACTTGTTATGTTTCGTCCCGACGCTGACCGACCTTGCTGAGACGGGCGCGTTACCGCAATCGGCACGCGGCTGGATTACCGAAGTTGGGGGTGCGTTGGTGATCTTTTTCCTGGTCAAGAAGGTACGCCAGGAGCACTTCAAGGTCGTGGCGCTGACCCGTCTTGACGCGCTGACCGGTCTGTGGAACCGGCGTGCTTTTGACGAGGCCATCGTAGACGAATGTACCCGTCAACAGCGTTCGGGACTGCCACTGAGCCTGGTCTTTATCGATCTCGACAATTTCAAAGGAGTCAATGACAGCGCGGGGCATGATGCCGGAGACCGCACGCTGCAGCAATTGGCGCAAGCCATCCGCGAAACGATTCGTGCCCACGTCGATCGCGGGTTCCGCCTCGGTGGTGACGAGTTTGCCTTGCTGCTGCCCAACGGCAGTGCGACGCAAGCGCAGGTGCTGGTCGAGCGCATCCGGCAATCTTGCCTGGCTCATGATCCACTGTGGAGCGCGGGCAGTTTGGGAATCAGTGCAGGCATCGTGGAGTATCGCTCGCCGGAGTCTGTCGAAAACCTCATCAGCCGCGCCGATGCCGCGATGTATGTCACGAAGCGGGCGCGGCGTTCGGGAATGGGTGACCCGGCGCAACTCCCTGTGTGACCGTGCGATCGCGCGAGGAGACAATCTGTCGGTGTTTGCCGCGCCGGGTCAGTGAGATGG
>JAKANU010000330.1 GCA_021812315.1 Pseudomonadota bacterium | reverse complement strand
GCCGTGCGTGACCGCCGTCACACCCTTGGGCATGACGATGTCAGCCAAATGCAGGGACATGCCCTTCTTGAGATGGCTCAGGTCGACAGTAATGAACTCAGGCAGATCCGCGGGCAGACACTTGACTTCGATTTCGTTGACGATTCGATTCGCCATGCAACCGTCGGCCTTGACTGCGGGCGAACTTTCGTCGCCACTGTAGTGCAGAGGCACCTTCATGTGCAGCTTCGTGTTGGCGGCGACGCGCTGAAAGTCGATGTGCAGGATCAGCTGCTTGTACGGATGCATTTGCACGTCGCGCAACAGGACCTTGCTTTCACGGCCGTCGAGTTCCATGTCCAGAACCGCCGCATGGAAAGCCTCCTTCTTCAGGGCGTGCCACAGGGCGTTATGATCAATTTCGATCTGTTTTGGGGGCTCGCCGCCACCGTAAACGATACCGGGGGTGCGACCCGAAGTGCGGAGACGGCGGCTCGCACCCGTGCCCTGCTTGCTGCGCTCAAAAGCGACAAATTTCATAATCAACTCCAAAAAGAGCCCACCGCGACCAGTGTGGCTCCGATTAAAAAAAGTCCCGCCATCTCGATCTACGGATGGCTGGACCCACTTTGGCCCGAATCAGAAAAGATTTTCCTGATCCGAGAACAAACTCATGACCGATTCACCTTTGGCAATGCGCTGGATGGTCTCGGCAATCAAAGGGGCGACGCTGAGCTGGCGCACCTTGCGGCACGCCGAGGCCGCCAGGCTCAAGGGAATCGTGTTGGTGACCACCACTTCGTCAAGGGCATCGCCATCGGTGATGCGCTCGATGGCAGGCCCTGAAAAAATCGGGTGTGTGCAGTAGGCGTAAACCTTCCTGGCACCGCGCTCCTTGAGCACCTCGGCGGCCTTGACCAGGGTACCAGCGGTATCGATCATGTCATCCATGATGACGCAATTGCGTCCCTCGATTTCGCCGATCACATGCATCACTTCGCTGACGTTGGCGCGCGGTCGGCGCTTGTCGATGATGGCCAGGTCGCAATTGAGCTGCTTGGCCAGGGCGCGGGCCCGCACCACGCCACCCACGTCAGGCGAGACGACGATCAGGTTGTCGTAGTTTTTCTGGCGCAGATCCCCCAGCAATACCGGCGAGGCGTAGATGTTGTCAACGGGAATGTCGAAAAATCCCTGAATCTGGTCAGCGTGCAGGTCCATCGTCAGCACACGTGCCACGCCCACCGCCTGGAGCATGTTGGCGACCACCTTGGCACTGATGGGCACCCGACTGGAGCGTGGACGCCGGTCCTGTCTGGCATAGCCGAAGTAGGGGATGACGGCGCTGATGCGTTCGGCCGAGGCGCGCTTGAGCGCGTCGACCATGATCAAGAGTTCCATCAGATTTTCGTTCGTCGGGGCGCAGGTCGACTGAACCACAAAGACGTCGCGTGCGCGCACGTTCTGGTTGATTTCGACCGTCACTTCACCATCCGAAAAGCGTCCGACCTTGGCTGCGCCCAGCGAGATGTTCAGGTGCTCGGCAATTTGCGCCGCCATCCCCGGGTTGGCATTGCCCGTAAAAACCATGAAATCAGGTGGGGGAGGAGACTGCATGAGTTTTCCAGCGGTTCAGTGATTTTGCGCCTGTGCCTAGTCCTGCAGCACGGACAGCACGGTTGTGCGGTCGGTGCAATGAATCGTTTTTGGCAGGGGAGGAAGGATTCGAACCTTCGCATGCTGGAATCAAAATCCAGTGCCTTAACCAGCTTGGCGACTCCCCTACACAGGTCAGCAGCGAACCGCTGCCAACCGATCAACCATCTCCGGCTGCCCAGCCCAACAGGGGATGAGCCTCCAGACTCCTGCACACCCGGAGCTCAAAGCCCTCGGGGGGCTGCTCCGCCTCGTAGGGCCGCAACAACTGGGCAAACACGGCACTTCCGGAGCCGGTCATTCGGCCCCTGAGGCCCTGCGATGCCAGCCAATCCAGTGCCTGGGTTACCCCGGGGCACAGCCTCTCGGCGACACCCTGCAAGTCGTTGCGACCAAAACCAAACGGGTCCGCAGCGAAGCCTGAAATTATAGCAGTCCGAGTGTCTCTTTTCAGGCCCGGGTCGGCAAATAGGCGCCTTGTCTCCAGTCCCTGGGCGGGTTTCACCACCAGCATGTGTGCCGCGGGAAGGTTCACCGGGGTGACTTTTTCCCCAATGCCCTCGACCCAGGCGCTGCGCCCGGCGAGAAAAAACGGCACGTCCGCCCCGAGCTGCAGCCCCAGACGCGCCAGGGTAGGCAGATCGTAGTTCAGGCGCCACAGACGATTGAGCGCCAGCAGGGTGCAGGCGGCGTCCGACGAGCCGCCACCCATGCCTGCCTGTGCCGGAATGCGCTTGTCCAGGATGATATGCACGCCCAGGGGACTGGCGGCATACCCCTGCAGGGCGTGTGCCGCACGCACCGCAAGGTCGTCGCCCGGCAACGGGGCGCCGAGGTCCGTACGACTGACGCATCCGTCGCCGCGCAGTTCGAAGTGCAGGGTGTCGCACCAGTCAATGAGCATGAAGACCGATTGCAGCAGATGGTAGCCATCGCTGCGTCTGCCGGTAACGTGCAGGAACAGGTTGAGCTTGGCCGGTGCGGCGACGTCGTAGATGGCTTTCACGGCTCGATGATCAAGCGAATTTCCGCCGCCTCGTGCGGCCCGGTCTGGCGTGCCACGATCCGCCCGCTGGACTGTTCGGACAGGTCAACGCTCCAGCCTGCAACATCGGTGCTCTCGCCGGCCAGCCAGCCAAACAGTGCCGTCACGGGCACTTCGGTGCCAAGGGTCTGGCGCACCAGCGCGTCGAGCGATCCAAACGAATGCACATCGCCCTGGGAGCGAAGCAGTGCCAGGCTTGGTGTCCATGAGAGCGAGGCCACAGTGATGCCCAGGGGCGTGTACAAATCGAGTCTGCCCGTCGTGGCATTGCCGCTGAGCGAGAATTCGCCGGCGAAGTGCCGGGCCGGGGAGCGCCCGGGATCGGCCGCAACCTTCACCGCCAGGCGTCCGTGCCACAGCCAGCGCTCCGAGGAATTTTGTGTGTCAGGGCTTATCGACGTTGCGCACCCAGCTATGAAAATCATAGCGACAAGAAGGACCGTGGTGGCGATCTTCACGAATCGCCTCACAGCTTGACGCGCAGTCGTTGAAGCGTCTCTTGCAGGGTCTCGTTGGCGCCATTGATGCGCACGCCTTCGCGCCAGACGCTGCGTGCCTGGTCGTGCCGCCCCATGGCCCACAATACCTCGCCCAGGTGCGCTGCAATTTCCGCGTCCGGCCGGGCTTGGAACG
>JAKANU010000329.1 GCA_021812315.1 Pseudomonadota bacterium | reverse complement strand
GCTTCTGACGGATGTGGCGCCATCGAAGGCGGCGCGCGAGCAGGCGCGGATGCTCATCGAAGCGAAGACTGCCATCCTGAACAGCGGCGACTTTCTGCCCGCAACCGAAGTTGCACGGCTCGCTGGCTTCAGCGCCAGCAACCTGAGTGTGCAGCCGAACAAATGGAAGCGTAACCGGGAGATCTTCGCCATTCAGCACGGCAGAGAGGATTACCTGCCGGTCTATGCACTGACTCCAGACCATCGGCCGCGCAAAGAAATGGCGGAGATTCTCAAGGCCTTTGGAGATGCGAAGGATGGCTGGGGCTTGGCCTTCTGGTTCGCAGGGCTGAACAGCTTCCTTGACGACGAGCGCCCCCAGGATGTGCTGGCGACAGATCCCGAGCGCGTGATCGCTGCGGCCAAAGATGAGATGGCCGAGATCGGCCATGGCTAAGCGGTCTACACGCTACGTTCCGCCGGTCGTTCCCACGAATATCAAGCTAACCCTTTGGGGCGCGGACGCGACGATGTATCGCGTTCATGAGACGATTTACGCCGCCGACCAATTCAACTCGAGCCCCAAGGGCAATGCGCGCTTCAGTCCGATTCATGACCCATCTGGGAGCGTGATTCCAACTCTCTATGCTGCGACTACGCCTCGTGGTGCATTGATGGAGAGCGTCTTTCGTGACGTTCCGTACCGCGCCGGATTCAAGAATGTCGCCCCGACGAGGTTAGAAGGCAAACTCTGCTCGACCCTCGTATTTGAGTGATTTGGCGATTTGCATCAACTGAGTCATAAAGCCGGACTTTATCCCACCGCTTAAGCACTTTCTTCGGGTCGCAGACTCTTAGCGCACAAGTACCCCCAAATGGCCGGAAGTCGATGACTGCTACACGCCAGCCAGCAGTGCGAACTCGCCTGGCGACTCCCATGCCGCGATTCCGGGTCCGATGATTATCCAATCGTAGGCACCCGCCATCAGCATTGACTCCTTGATATCTTTGTCGTCAACCTGCGCAGCAGGACAGCTGTGTCACATTTTTGTTGAAGGTTTGAGCAGCGAGTTTCAAGCCCTCAACCATCGTCAAATACGGGAACAGTTGGTCAGCTATATCCGGCACCGTCATCTGTGCGCGAATGGCGAGAGCTGCTGTCTGGATCAGTTCGCCCGCTTCCGCTGCCACGACCTGCACGCCGATCAGACGGTTGGTGCCAGCTTCAGCGACCAGTTTGATAAAGCCGCGCGTGTCGAAGTTGGCGAGCGCACGCGGTACGTTGTCCAACGTAAGAGTACGGCTATCAGTCTCGATTCCGTCGTGAGAAGCCGCCCCCTCACTGAGGCCGACTGTAGCGACCTGCGGCTCGGTGAACACAACTGCGGGCATCGTGGCTAGATCAAGCTTGGCATCGCCCCCGGTCATATTGATCGCGGCGCGAGTACCGGCTGCCGCCGCGACATACACGAATTGCGGTTGATCGGTGCAATCGCCTGCGGCATAGATGTGAGGTACGCTCGTGCGCATCCTCTCATCTACTAGGATGGCACCCTGTGAGTTGAGTCGGACTCCCACAGCTTCCAGTGCGAGATCGCGCGTATTCGGTGTCCTGCCGGTGGCAATGAGCACCTTGTCGGCACGCACCTCGCCCTCATCGGTGGTCAGCAGAAACTCGCCATCTACATGGGCGACTTGACTGGCCTGGGTATGGTTCAGCACTTCGATTCCTTCGTCCTGAAACGCGGCTGTAATAGCCACGCCGACAGCGGGGTCATCCCGGAACAACAGCGTGTGGCGCGCCAGGATTGTCACCTTGCTGCCTAACCTCGCAAAGGCCTGCGCCAGCTCCACCGCCACCGCCGACGAGCCCACCACGGCCAGGCGCTCAGGTATGGCGTCACTGGCCAACGCCTCAGTAGAAGTCCAGTATGGCGTGTCTTTCAGGCCGGGAATGGGTGGAACGGCGGCACTCGCGCCCGTAGCGATCAGGCAGCGGTCGAATACCACCTGCCTCTCGCCGCCATCCTTCAGGCGCACGATGAGGCTGTGTCCATCCTTGAAGCGAGCGTCTCCATGCAATACGGTGATGGCCGAATTGCTTTCCAGAATGCCTTCATATTTAACATGCCGGAGTTCGTCAACCCGCGCCTGCTGCTGGGCGAGCAAACGGTCGCGTTGAATCTTGGGCTCCGTTGCAGAGATACCACCGTCAAACGGACTCTTCCGGCGCAGATGGGCGACATGAGCGGCGCGGATCATGATCTTGGATGGTACGCAGCCAACATTGACGCAAGTGCCGCCAATTGTGCCTCGCTCGATGAGAGTGACGCGCGCGCCTCCTTCTGTGGCCTTGAGTGCTGCCGCCATCGCCGCCCCGCCACTGCCGATAACGGCAACGTGTAGCTTGCCCGCCTTGCCATTGATTTTGATTTTGTGGTCATCTGCCGACGCTCCGCGCGGCTTATTCGGCACGCTGACAGGCTTGACCGGCGTATCGGTCGCAATAGCGCGATAGCCGAGCGCCGCTACTGCAGCAGTAACGGTTTCAGGCTTGACACGTGCGTCTGTCGTGACCTCGGCTTGGTTATTCGGGTAGGAAACAGTGGCCGAGCATACGCCAGGCACCTGTTCCAGCGCCTTCTTGATGTGTACGGCGCATGATGCACAGGTCATTCCCTCAATCTGTAACGCGATAGCATCGGTCATTCCGAATTCCTCATTGTTTGACCGTGGAGGGATATCCGGCGTCCTTCGTGGCTTTGGTCAGGGCTTCCGAATTGGTCTTGGTATCGTCGAAAGTTACAACTGCTTCCTTTTTCTCGAAACTGATTTCAACCTTTTCGACGCCGGAGACTTTATTCAGAGCCTTCTTGACGGTGATCGGGCAAGCGGCGCAGGTCATACCCGATACCGATAGCACGACCGTTTTGGTGGCAGCCCAGACAGGTACGCTGAGCGTTGCGGCTAGGGAAATGAGTGTGACTAGTTTCTTCATTGGGGTGTGTCTCCTCTCAGTAGAAAAACCGTAGTACGTAAGGGAAGGCGAGCGCTACCAAAACCAGTGCAGCAACGATCCAGAAAATGGCCTTGTAGGTAGTTCGCACCTGTGGGAGCGCACACACCACACCCGGCTCGCAGGCGTGCGCTGGGCGGAAGATGCGCCGCCAGGCAAAGAACAGTGCAACCAGGGCAGCGCCGATGAAGATTGGGCGGTATGGCTCCAGCTTCGTCAGGTTGCCGATCCAGGCGCCACTGACGCCCAAAGCGACCAAGACCAAAGGCCCCAGGCAGCAGGTCGAGGCGAGAATGGCTGCCACTCCTCCAGCGACAAGAACGCCGCATCCATTC
>JAKANU010000328.1 GCA_021812315.1 Pseudomonadota bacterium | reverse complement strand
CCTCTCGTCAAAGAATCAACGAAGGATGGCGGGTGGCCTGCCGCCCTTCATAGCGCTCAGACCAAAGCACAGACGGGATGATGCACATCCATGGAGTCGCCACCAATTCCTACGCACGAATATCACCAGTATGGGCAGTGATACCAGAAGCATTATCATCTCAGGAATCCAGAATTTCATCCCAGCAAGATGTGTAATCGGCCGCTCCCAATGGAAGCCGACATTGAACTCCATTGCAAAAGCCAGCGCGTTGAATATTGCATGCACCCCGACGTTTACCCATAGGGATCGAAATTTGATGTACAACAGGGAAAGGACGACGCTGAAGATGAACGTGCTTACATAGTAGTGTCCGGCAAAATGCAACGATGTAAAGGCAAGTGCCACGAACAGGATCGACTTTCTCAATCCATAGCGCACAGTCCAAGCCCTTTGCAGTAGGCCTCGAAATACGAACTCTTCAACCAATGGGGCAACCATGAACTGGGTCACCACAAGGATCAGGTAACTTACCGAGCTTAATTCAAGGACGTAGTGCGACGCGTGGAAGTGCCAGTATTTATAGGCAATTACTGGCGATGACTGCGCAACGATGTACGCCTCCAGAAAATTCTCACCATAGGCGAATGCCAACAGCAGGACTGCGAACACAAAAGCATGGCAGCCGATCTTGAGATCTGGATTGCACCCCAAAATGTTGCCCATACCAACCCCTGCATCACGCATGAGCCAGAAGCACAAAGAAAACAGCAGTGCGTACTGAGAAAGAGCCGACAAGTTGTCGATCATCGCCGGGTCATGCGTGAAGTACTCGAAAAACAAACGAGCGAGCCCAACACGAGCGACCAGAGACAGTACCAGCACCGCTATAACGCCTTTTGCTTGCAATCGATTAGTCATTGACGTCCACCCCGAGTGCGTGGACGCGATGACCGCGTCCACGCCTATTTGTTACTAATTAGTGCACAGCATCGTAGATGGCTCCACCCAGCCACGAGCCGAAGTCATTGAGACCACCCGCAATGTCGTCGATCGTTTTGCCAAGGACCGACTGCGGGTTGGCAATAGGGCATTGAAGGCTCCCTGACGTCTCGCCAGAGCAATCGTTGCCACCACCGATGATCATGACTTCATTGGATTTCAACGTACGCATGTGTTTCTCCTTTCTTGCCAGAATTCAAAAGCCGTTCCGGCTTCGACTTCACGAGACGCACCGCGTCAGCGGTGTCCCCTCCGTGAATCTTGAATTCCTCAATTCGATCACCCGCCCGGCGCTGGCGATGGTTTCCGGCCGGTGGGCGATGACGATGCGGGTAACGCGCAGGCGTGCGATGGCGGCATTGACTTCATGCTCGCGCGCGACGTCGAGATGGCTGGTGGCTTCGTCCAGCACCAGGATGTGCGGGCGACGGTAGAGCGCGCGCGCCAGCAGCACGCGCTGATGCTGCCCGCCGGAGAGGCTCGAGCCCATGTCGCCGACCAGACTGTGATAGCCCATGGGCATGCCGACGATGTCGTCGTGGATGCCGGCCAGCCTTGCGGCGGCTTCGATGCGCGTGGCCGTGGCCTCCGGATCGAAGAACGCGATGTTGTCGGCGATGCTGCCGGCGAACAGCGTGTCGTCCTGCATCACGGCGCCGAGCATGCCGCGGTAGCGCGCCTTGCCCAGGCGGCACAGGTCGATGCCGCCGACGCTGATGGTGCCCAACTCAGGGTCGAGCAGGCCGAGCAGAATCTTGGCGAGGGTAGTCTTGCCGCAACCGGAAGGGCCGACGATGGCCACTGATTCGCCCGCGCGGATGTCGAGATCGAGATCTTTGAGTACCCATGGCTCGCCTGGCGCGTAGCGGTAACTTACGCCGCGCAGGCGCAAAGCAGCTTCGGGCTGCGGGCCGACATAAGGCGTGTCCACGTGGCGCTCGGGCGCGGTGAGCACGATGTCGGCCAGACGCTCGCTCTGCAGGCGCAGCAGCTTGAGGTCGACCAGGTAATTGATGAGTGCGGCGCCGCGTCCGGTGAACTGGTCGCTGTAGGCAAGGAAGGCCATCAGCATGCCGGCGCTGAGTTGCCCATCGAGAATGGCGCTGGCGCCGATCCACACCACGCCGATGCGCTCGAGTCCGAACAGCAAACTATTGAGGCTGCCGAACAGCAAGCTGTAGCGCTGTACTTCGAGATTGCGATTGGCGGTGTCGGTGGCCGCGTTGAGGTAGCGCCCGGTGTGATGCGCGGCGCGGTGATACAGGCGGATGGTCTGCGCGCCACGCACCGATTCAAGGAACTGCGATTGCTGTTTGGCCGCGGCGACGATGGCGCCGAGGTTGGCCTCGCGGAACACCCGGTAGGACAGCGCGCGTAGGCCGGCGTAGAGCGCGAACGCCAGCAAGGTCAGTGCCGCGAGCAGGCGGCTGTACAGCAGCATCATGCCCAGGGTCAGCACGGTCATCACGCCATCGAGCACGGTTTCGACGGCGCGTGTGGTCAACGTGTTCTGGATGATGCCGGTGGCGCCAAAGCGCGAGCTGATGTCGCCCAGATGGCGCTTGGCGAAATAGTCTTCCGGCAGCTTGAGCAGATGCCCGAACACATTGCCCGCCCAAGCGAGGTTGAGCGTAGTGCCCAGCCACATCACCACCCACGTGCGCAGCGTCGAGACGCCCACTTGCAGCAAGGTGAGTAGGGCGAAGCCAAGCCCCAGCAGGGTGAGCAGATTGCGATCGCCCCCGGCCACGACTTGATCGAGCACGGTCTGCACGAACAGCGGGCTGACCAGGGCGAAGATCTCCAGTACCAGAGCCAGGCCCAGCACCTGCCGCAGCGCCGAAGGCAGACCGCGCACCCGGCCCAGCAATTGCCACAGTGCCAGCGGTGGTTCGGCCTTCTTGTGCACGAAGCGCGGTGAGGGCGTAAGTTCCAGCGCGACGCCGGTGAAATGTTTGGATACTTCGGCCAGCGGCAGCTTGCGTTCGCCGACCGCTGGATCATGGATTTCCACCGTGCCGCCGCGCACGCGCTTGAGCACGACGAAGTGATTCAAATCCCAATGTAGAACGCAGGGCGTGGCCAGTTGTTCGAGTTCGTCCAGATCTAGACGCAGCGGGCGACTGGCCAAGCCCAGCGCGTCGGCCATCTCGATCAGCCGCGCCAGGGTGGCGCCCTTGAGCGACAGCGCGAAACGCTGGCGCAGCGCGGGCAGTTCGACTGCGTGGCCGTGAAAACCAGCGACCATCGCCAGACAGGCTAGCCCGCACTCGGCGGCTTCGGTCTGGCACAGCACCGGCAGACGCCGACGCCAGCCAAACTGCAGGCGTGGCGCCCCTGCAGTTATGTCG
>JAKANU010000035.1 GCA_021812315.1 Pseudomonadota bacterium | reverse complement strand
ATCTCGGGGTCGAGTTTGGGAGTCGGGGTCATGGGGTCCTTGGGGTTTCAAAGGGAGACTGCGAGTTCGGTACCTTGCTTGATGGCGCGCTTGGCGTCGAGCTCGGCGGCGACATCGGCGCCGCCGATCAGATGCACGGAACAACCGGCACCAAGTAGTTCAGCATGCAGTTCGCGTTGCGGCTCCTGCCCGGCGCAAACCACAATCGTATCGGCGGGAATCAGCATGTGGCGCTCACCCACGCTGATGTGCAGACCGGCGTCGTCGATCTTGCGATAAGTCACACCAGCGATCATCTGCACCTGACGATTCTTCAGCGAAGTACGGTGAATCCATCCGGTGGTCTTGCCCAGGCCGTCACCCACTTTGCTGGCCTTGCGTTGCAACAAATAGACCTTGCGCGGACTGCTTTCGATCTTCGCTGGCTGCAAACCGCCGCGCTGCGTGTAGCTGGCGTCCACACCCCAGTCGGCAAAGAAGCGCGCCTTGTCCAGACTCGGGCTGACGCCTTGGTGCAGGACAAACTCGGCCACATCAAAACCGATGCCCCCAGCACCAATCAGCGCCACCGTCTGCCCCACGCTGCGCTTGCCGCGCAGCACGTCAAGATAGCCGCAGACCTTGGGGTGATCGATGCCCTCAATAGTCGGCAGGCGCGGCGTCACGCCCGTGGCAAGCACCACCTGGTCGTAGCCGCCGGCGAGCAGTTCCTTGGCACTCACCCGGTGATTCAACTCCAGCACGATGCCCAGAAGTTCGATTTGACGGCGAAAGAATCGCAACGTCTCATTGAATTCTTCCTTGCCCGGGACTTGCTTGGCGACATTGAATTGGCCACCGATTTCGCCGGCAGCATCAAACAAGCTCACGACGAAACCGCGCTGTGCTGCGGTCATGGCAAACGCCAACCCGGCCGGACCGGCCCCAACCACAGCTATATGTTCGCGTTTAGCCGTCGGCGTGATGTTGAGCAAGGTTTCATGGCAGGCACGCGGATTGACCAGGCACGACGTGATCTTGCCGCTGAAGGTATGGTCCAGGCAGGCCTGGTTGCATGCGATGCAGGTGTTGATCTCATCGGCTTTGCCCTGTGCAGCCTTGGCGACAAACCGTGCATCGGCCAGAAACGGCCGCGCCATCGACACCATATCGCAATATCCGTCAGCCAAGAGCTGCTCGGCGACTTCGGGGGTATTGATGCGGTTGGTCGCCACCAGCGGGACGCCGACCTTGCCCTTGAGTTGGCGGGTCACCCAGGCCCACGCCGCGCGCGGCACCTTGGTGGCAATGGTCGGGATGCGCGCCTCGTGCCAGCCAATGCCGGTGTTGATGATGCTCGCCCCCGCCGCCTCGATGGCGCGCGCGAGTTGCACGACTTCTGGCAGCGTCGAGCCGCCCTCGACCAGGTCCAGCATGGACAGGCGATAGATGATGATGAAATTCTTGCCCACGCGATCGCGCGTTTGGCGCACGATCTCGACGGGGAAGCGGATCCGGTTCTCGTAACTGCCGCCCCACTCATCGTCGCGATGGTTGGTACGCGCAGCGATGAATTCGTTGATCAGGTAGCCTTCGGAGCCCATGATCTCGACGCCGTCGTACCCGGCGTATTGAGCCAGCGCCGCGCAACGCGTAAAGTCTTCGATCGTTTGGTCCACCTCAGATGCACTCATCGGGTTTGGCCGAAACGGATTGATGGGCGCTTGCAGGGCACTCGGGGCCACCAATGCGCTCTGATACGAGTAGCGTCCGGTATGCAGGATCTGCATGGCGATCTTGCCGCCTGCTCGGTGCACCGCCTCCACCACGGGCTGGTGTTTGACAGCCTCGGCCTCGGTCGTGAGCCGCGCAGCGCCCGGCATGACGCTGCCCTGCTCATTGGGCGCGATGCCACCCGTGACGATCAGGCCCACGCCCCCGGCAGCGCGTTCGGCGTAAAACGCTGCCATACGCGCAAAACCATCCTTGGCTTCTTCCAGCCCGACATGCATCGAGCCCATCAGGACCCGATTGGGCAGCTTGGTAAAGCCCAGGTCAAGCGGGGCAAGAAGGTGGGAATAAGGGCTCACGGATCAATCCTCATGGAAGAAAAGACAGGCAGGCGCGCCGCCGGCAACAGGTGGCAGCAGTTTATTGCAGTTTGACCATCCGCCCAGTCACTTCCTGAACAAGCGGCAGCGTCGGCCCGGCACGAACTCAAAGGAACGGCAAGTTCGCTTGCGCCGGTCGCCGAATCGACGAAAATGCATCCGCTACGGAGTGAGAAATGACCCAAAGAAGTAATTGCTATCGGTGGCCGCTGATTGGGCTGCTGCTGGCAGCGCCTCTCGCGTTCGGTGCCCCATCCGAGGCCATTGGTTATGTCAAGACTGTGACTGGCCAAGCCTGGGTCAGCGCGGCCGGGCAGCGTGTCCAGGCACGCCCGGGCACCGCCGTTGTGCTCGGCAGCACTTTGCAGACAGCGCCGGCTGCCTCAATGGGTGTGACCTTCAAGGACAACACCATGATGTCCTTCGGCCCCGATACCGAGGTGGTTGTCGACGAGAATCTGTACGCCCCGGCGCAAGGCCAGCTCAGCCTGGGTGCCACCTTGGGCAAGGGCAGCCTCAACTTCATCTCCGGTGTGATCGCCAAACTCCGGCCTGAGGCAGTGACGGTGAAGACGCCTGCGGGGGCCATCGGTGTGCGCGGTACGCATTTCGTCGCCAAAGTGGAGGACGGGAAATGAGCGGCCGGCATGGTCGGCTGATTGGTGGTTTTTTGATGCTGACACTGGTCGCCTTGATGGCTGCCTGCGCCAGCCCACCTACCAGGGGTCCGGGCTCGTACGCGGTGCTGCTGCCCAACGCTGACGGGACGCTTGGACGCGTGATGATTCGTGGTCCGGGCGGCGAGCAGATGCTCACACTAGCGCAGAGCGGTGCCTCACTGAGGGGCGACGCGCCGGCGTTTGCCGTCGGCCAGGAGCAGTTGGCGCGCGACTTTGGCGCGGCCATGGCGGCCGCCCCATTGCCTCCCGAACAGTTCCTGCTCTACTTTGAAAGTGGCGGCTCGAACCTGACGCCTGAGTCCAGAGCCCTGTTGCCGAAAATCGTGGAGCGGGCCAGGGCGCGCGCCGCGCTTGACCTGTCGGTGATCGGTCACTCCGATACGGTCGGCAAAGCCGACCTGAATGAATCCCTGTCGCTCAAGAGGGCCACGATGATCGTCGAGCAATTGCGCGCGATCGGCCTGCCTGATGCGAGCATCGCCATCGAGTCCCATGGTGAGCGCAATTTGCTCGTCCCCACAGCCGACGAGGTCGCCGAACCGCGCAATCGCCGCGTTGAAGTTACGCTGCGCTAAACGTCTGCCTACTTGGTGCTCATCACGATCAAATCGTCTTGCGCTCCAGCTCGCAAACGTTGCAAGTGCAACTTCACCAACGGGTCCGTCGGCGCGCGTTGCGCCAGCGCCTCGAATTGAGTCAAGGCTGCACGTGCTTGCCCGGATCGCAACAGACGCATGGCCTGGTCATATTCGGCTGCCGCCGCGCGACCCGCGGGGTCCGCAGTTATCAGTGGTTCGTAAGTCTCCAATGCCAGTGTCTTGCCCTGAAGCAACAAGCGCCCAACGACACGCACGGGCACACCAGAGCAGCCTTCAACAATGGCCTGTGACACGCAAACGCGGGTACCGAGGTACTTGTTGACACTCTCCAGACGAGCCGCCGTGTTGATCGGGTCGCCCAGTGCCCGGTAATCAAACATCGCCTTGCCGCCAAAGTTCCCCACAATCACTTCGCCGCAATGAACGCCGATGCGCGTGTGGCCCCACGCGATGCCGGTGGCCTGGATGCGTTGCGCGTAAGCCCAGGCGAAGGCGTCCATCTCCAATGCGCAATCAAGAGCGCGCTGACGGTAGTCGCTCTGCACCACCGGGGCCGAAAACAACACAGCAAATGCGTCGCCCATGATGCGTTCGAGTGTGCCATCGTGCCTGAAGACGATTTCCAACATTCCTTCGAGATAGTCATTCAGAAGTGTCACAACCTGCGCCGGATCGCAACTCTCCAGCAAAGAGGTGAATCCCGCCACATCGGTGAACACGAAACCACAGGCCTGCCGCTTGCCGCTGAGTTGCAATTGTTCGGGATGTGCCATCAGATGCGCGACCCGGTTGGGCGACACATAGCGGGAAAATGCATCGCGCACCCAGCTGCGCTGGCGCTCACTCACCCAATGGTGCACGCCGCTGGCCAGGCTAAAGCTGAGCAACATTGCCAGCGCCGGGTTGATGCCGTCAAGCAGCCAATGCCCGAGCGCAAAGGCATACCAAACGCCTGCGGCCAGAGCGCTGAGCAAGCTCAGCGTCAACAACGCAGACACCCAGAACGGTGACGCCAGGGCAGCCAGACCCACCACAAGCGAACCAAGCAGCAGCACCAACACCTCGGCGCCCAGCGACCAGGCCGGGCGCTCAAGGTATTGACCCGAGAGCATCTGCTCCAGCGCCAGAGCATGCGACTGTACGCCTGGCATCAACTGTCCCAGCGCGTTGAAACGCAAATCGAATAGTCCCACGGCCGAAGTGCCGACCAGAACGATAGCGCCCTGAAGCTGCTGGCTTGCCAGCTTGCCGGCGAGAACCTGGGCAGCCGGGATGGATCGAACGGTTCCGGCCGCGCCGTAGTGCAACCACATCTCTGCGCTCGCATTCGTTGGCACGCTAACGCTGCCGATGCGCAGGTCCTGAACCCCCGCGGGTCCGCTGCGCAAGACATAGTTGCGCTGACGCAGAAACACGCGCATGGCTTCAGCACTCAGACCGGGCACCCATTGCGCGCCCTGGCGCAACATCAGCGGCACTCGGCGCACCACGGCATCGCGGTCAGATGCCATATTGATTGCGCCTTCACCTTGAGCGCTTGCAGCAAGCAACGGAAGCGGTCTGATGGCTGTCTTGAATTCGCCAAACCATGACGCAGCGGCGCCTGTGCCGCTCACAATGACGCGATAGGGCTTGCCGGAGTCGTCGGCGGCATTGACCGTGGACGCCGCTGCAGTGATCTGGTTGGACAAAAAGCTGCCCAGAACAACACGACTGCTTGCCAGCACTCCGGCCAGGTGTTTGTCGGGATCGGGCGAGGCCTGCAACAGGGCGCTGGTCCGCGAGTCCTGCCACAGCCCCGCCGCGGCTTTGGGGGCCGTGCGATCGGGCTCCGCTAACAACACATCGAACACAATCACTGCGGCACCAGCGGCGTTCAATTGCTCGACCAGGTTGGCGAGGTGATCGCGTGGCCATGGCCACTGTCCGTAGGCTTTCAAGCTTGCCTCGTCGATATCGACGACCTGCACGGCACTGGGCGTGTCGCGGCCAGGATGCCAGCGCTGGAACTGGTCAAATTGCGCCAGCCGAAGACCCTGCAGCACCGTAGGGTCCTGCAACCACAACACCAAAGCACTGACGGTCACGCACAGCACCAGCACGAGCGCCGCGATGCCCGTGGTCTGGCGACTCAGCCAGAGGCGTCGGGAGTGTTCGAGCATGGCAGTGTGGTGGCTTTGGCCGGAGCCCTCAAGCGACCCAGGTGATCAATTTCCTCCTGCATCGCCTTGGTCAATTGCACGTACTTCTTGAGCTTGCTTGTGTTGTCGCGCAGTCGGGTCGCCATCTGCATGGCAATCGCCATGAGCAACTTGGCGCTGACGCCAGGGTGATCGGCGACCAACTGCATCAGGCCTTCGCGCGTCAGGATCACGCAATTCAAATCGGAACTGGCGGTGCAAGTCGCCGAGCGCGCCATGCCATCGATCAAGCCCAAATCGCCATGCACGCTGCCAGCACCCAACACCGCCACCGTGATCGGGGAAATTCGGCTCACGACCAGGCTCTCTACGGTCACTTCACCACTTACAACCAGCAGCATGAAGCCGGAGCCTTGATCATCACCTTCACGGATAAATACCGTCCCCTCAGCGATGTATCGCGGGAACATGTACTTCACGACAATCCGGGCTTCGGTCAGGCTAAGCGGCAATGGCGTTGAGCCAGCACTCAGTAGCTCCGCGGCCACTTCAAGGGTCGGGAAGCCATCCGGGGCGGCTTCGACTGCCAACGCCTTCGGGGCCTTGCGAAACGGATTCTTGAACATATTGGAGCGACCCACCGTGCAATCCGGTACGTCGCTTCAATTGGATCACAAACCGCAGGTTCGAAAATCCGGGCCTGCGCTCTCAGACAAACACCGTAACACGCCCCGACAGCGATCAACAAAGTCCTGTACAGTCTGACGGCGGAGGACCGATATGCCCGCCATCGATTCCTTGTTGGAGCAAAAGCTCGCTGTCCTGACCCGGCCGCTTTCGGTGCTGTTGCCCGATGGTCGGCGGTTTGGCCCGGCTGACGCCGCGGTCACGATCCGGCTCAAGCGGATCTCTGCGCTCGCGCACATCGCCCTGGGGGATATCGGCAAAGTCGCGCAGGATTATGTGCAAGACAAGCTCGACTTCGACGGAAATGTGCGCGATCTGATGGTCATCGCAACGCAGATGATCGGGTCCGATCCAACGCGCGCGAGTGCGGGCAACGCCACGCTGGCGTGGTGGCGTGAAATCCGCCTGAACGCCCGCTCGCGCGCGCGCCACGTCGCACACCTCGATGCCAGGCAGGTCCAGTTCCACTATGACGTTTCGGACGATTTCTACGGGCTCTGGCTCGACCCGATGCGCTTGTACTCCTGCGCCTACTTCGAAGACGCAACCATGACACTGGCGCAGGCCCAGCGGGCCAAGCTCGACCATATTTGCCGCAAGCTCATGCTGCGCCCGGGCGAGCGCTTCCTCGACATTGGCGCAGGCTGGGGGGCGCTGCTGCTATGGGCCGCAGAGCACTACGGCGTGCAGGCACACGGCATCACGCTTAGCCGCAACCAGCACGAGTACGTGAACCGGCTGATCGAGTCTCGCCACCTGCAGCAACGCGTGACGCTGGCGCTGTGTGACTACCGGGCCCTGCCCGAAGGCGAACCGTACAACAAGATTGCGTCAGTGGGAATGTTCGAACACGTCGGCCGCGCCCAGTTGAAGGCTTACTTTGAAAAAATGTTTCGCTTGCTCAAACCTGGGGGACTGCTGTTGAACCACGGCATCACCGCGGCCGGAACCCGCACCCACCAACTCGGTGCTGGGATGGGCGATTTCATCGAGCGTTACATCTTCCCCGGGGGCGAGCTGATCCATGTCTCCAAGGTAACGGAGCTGCTGAGCGAGGCCCAGTTCGAGCCGCTGGATCTAGAGAACCTCAGGCCGCACTATGCACGCACGCTGTGGGCCTGGAGCGACGCGCTTGAAGCCCGCCTGGGGCAGGCATGCGAACTCACGCACGAGAATGTGGTGCGCGCCTACCGCCTTTATCTTGCCGGCAGCGCAATGGGGTTCGAGCAGGGCTGGATGAGCTTGTTCCAGATACTGGCAGCACGGCCCGACGGGCAGGTAGATCGGCACGCCATGCGCGGCGCGCAATCTCAATATCCGTTTAACCGCCGCTACATTTACGATCGATCCGCGACCGAATTGACCGCCGTACCAGGAGGCCCTATCACGTCAAACCAAGCGACTGCCAGATGAGATCCACCTTGGCCGTTACCTCAGCACTCATCTGCAGCGGGCGCCCCCATTCACGCTTCGTCTCGCCGGGCCACTTGTTGGTGGCGTCGATTCCCATTTTGCTTCCCAGGCCGCTGACAGGGGAAGCGAAATCGAGATAATCGATCGGGGTGTTGTCCACCAATAGCGTATCGCGCGTCGGGTCAACTCGCGTGGTCAGGGCCCAGATCACTTCCTTCCAGTCGCGGATATCGACGTCATCGTCGACAACGATGATGAACTTGGTATACATGAACTGGCGCAAAAAACTCCATATCCCGAACATGACGCGACGCGCGTGCCCGGGGTAGGCCTTCTTGATGCTCACCACCGCCAGCCGATAGCTGCAGCCCTCGGGTGGCAGGAAGAAGTCGATGATTTCGGGGTACTGGCGCTGCAACAGCGGCACAAACAACTCGTTCAGCGCCAGCGCCAGCATGGCCGGCTCGTCAGGAGGCTTGCCCGTGTAGGTCGAGTGGTAGATCGGGTCGCGGCGCTGCGTGATGCGGTCAACGGTGAATACCGGAAACCAATCCTGCTCGTTGTAATAACCGGTGTGGTCACCAAACGGGCCCTCCAGCGCGTGTTCGAAGCCGCTGCTATGCGACGCATCAGGATAGATATGCCCTTCGAGCACGATTTCCGCGAATGCCGGCACTTGCAGTTGGCTGCCCAGCGCCTTCACCAACTCGGTGCGACCGCCGCGCAGCAACCCCGCAAACTGGTATTCGGACAGACTGTCTGGCACCGGCGTGACGGCACCCAGAATGGTCGCCGGGTCGGCGCCCAGGGCCACACATACGGGATAGGGTTGGCCCGGGTTTTGCGCGCAATGCTCACGGAAATCCAGCGCGCCGCCGCGCTGCGCCAGCCAACGCATGATCAGCTTGTTGCGTCCCAGCACCTGCTGGCGATAAATTCCGAGGTTTTGGCGGGCTTTGTGCGGGCCTTTGGTGATCACCAGCCCCCAGGTGATGAGCGGGGCCACGTCGCCCGGCCAGCAATGCTGAACCGGCAGGCGCGCCAGATCGACCTCGGACCCCTCCCACACCACGTCCTGGCACGGCGCGCTGCGCAATTCCTTGGGTGTCATGCTCCAAAGCGTCTTTGCCATGCCGCGCAGAGCCACCAGATCCTTCAGACCCTTGGGGGCCTCGGGCTCTTTCAGGCTGGCCAGTACCTGACCGAGCCGACGCAATTCGCTGACATCGGCAACGCCCATGCCAAGCGCAATCCGCCGCGTGCTGCCAAACAAATTCCCCAGCACCGGCACCGTATGGCCCGTTGGGGTTTCAAACAGCAAGGCCGGCCCCCCGGCGCGCAGGGCGCGATCGCACAAAGCGGTCATTTCCAGATGCGGCGACACCGGGGCCACGACACGTCTTAGCTCGCCGAGCTCTTCAAGCTGCGCCATGAAGTCTCTGAGATCGCGGTAAGCCATGGTCCTTGGCTCAGTCTTGTGGAGTTGGACTCGCCGCCGCGACACCGCCCCATCGCGGCGCCTGCGGTGGCGGCAAGCCCAGCAGGTCAAGCACGCGGCTGACGCTGTGATCGATCATCTCCGCCAGCGACTGTGGCCGATGATAAAAGCTTGGCACAGGCGGAAAGATGATGCCTCCCATTTCAGTGACGCTGATCATGTTGCGCAGGTGCGCCAGATTCAATGGCGTCTCACGCGCCATCAACACAAGGCGGCGTCGTTCCTTGAGCATGACATCCGCCGTCCGGGTAATCAGGTTGTCCGATAAGCCGTGGGCTATGGCCGCAAGCGACCGCATGGAGCAGGGGGCGACCACCATCGCATCACACAGGAACGAACCACTGGCAATGGCCGCACCGACGTCCTGCGCCGGATAGAACGCATCAGCCAGGGCACTTGCTTGAGAGCGACCGATGTCAAGTTCTTGCTGCAAATTCACGAAGCCGGCCTCCGAGATCGTCAAATGCGTCTGCACCTCGGCGAAGTCGCGCAGAACCTGCAACAGACGAACCCCGTAAACGGCCCCGCTGGCACCGGAAATGGCGACAACGATCCGCTGCTTTGGCGATGCTGGTGTCGGGTTCACGGCCTGCCAAAACCGCTTGATCAGCGCGACGCCAACCTGGCCTTGAGGCGCGCCAGCACTTGGGCCGGCTTGAGGGCCTCAAGATCGAACACGGGCAGTTCAATTGCGTCGATGGTGTTCTTCACCAGCAAACCCAGCTCGGTGTCTCCTTCCATGGCCAGTCGACGGCTGAAGAATAGCGTGTCTGGGTCTTCCTGGCGCCGCGCCAGCAACAAAAAGTCGTAAGCACTGGCGCTGATCGTAAGGTCTGCCGCCTCCTTGTTTTGGCACGCCGAAAAACGCCCGTCGAGCAACTCAAAATCAAAGGTCAACTGCGCGTCCGTGACGCGCAGCCGCAGCTTTCTTCCGAGCAGTGATTCCCTGACATCGGGCGCCAGACTCTTGGCCAACGCCAAGTTCAATCCTGCGACAAACATCAATGAGCCTGGATACAGCGGCAGACAGGACAACAGAGTCCCGAGCGGCTTGGGCAAGACATAGGGGCTGGCCTGCATGTTTTCTCCTTCCCTCAGACCTGCGCAACGCTTCGCTCAAGCCCGGGCTTGCCATACCAATAACCATCGCAGGATCGTTCCGGCATCAGGCCGGCGATTGCTTGCATGCCCGCAGCGACCGAGGTCTTCGCAGTGAGCACGCCGTGAAACAGATCCACGACTTCCGCAGTCCGCTGCGACTGTGGACTGATGCGGACAACGTCAACCCCCATCGCCTGCATGGTACCCACCTCGTGCAACAGGTTGTAGACCCTAGCCGACTGGGTTTGTATGCCGTTGAGCACAAGAAACTCCTCACCCTCACGGGTACGCATCGGCAATCCATCGGCATGCTCCAGACATCGAAACTGGCAATCGTCCTTGGGCAGGTTGTAATGGCGGGCAGTAAAACAGCGTGCTGAGAAGGCAAGCGGCATTCGGCCATAGGCAAACACTTCTGTTTCCAGCCCGGGCGGACGACCCTGCTGCAACAGTGCCAGATCGTCACGGCCCATTTCCAGAGGTGCCACCCAACGCCGCACCCCGAGCGAAGCCATCCAGCGCAGGGTCGGCAGGTTGTAGATGTTGAGATGGGCACCGGCAACAAAGGGCACCTTGCCTTCAAGACAGTGTACTGCCCCCATATCGTTGGCTTCGACCATGAAGTCGCCATTGATCGACATCTCGGCAATCTTGTGCAGCGTGCTGACGTCCGAGTTGGACTCGATCAGCACCTGGGTCGAAAGAATCACTTCCTTGCCGGCCTCGGCCAAGTTCGCGGCGATCGCCAACCAGTCGGCCAGTCGAAGTTCACGGCGACGCGAGCAGACCGTTTCGCCCAAGTAAACAATGTCAACGGCGGTTTTGGCGAGCGCTTCATAGAAGTCAAGCACGGCACTTCGCTGCCAATAGTAAAGCAGCGGGCCCAAAGCAAGTTTCACCAACAGCCTCCCATTACCGTCATCACGATGGACGCGCGCATCGTCTCACTTCCACGGCCTGTGGTAGGCGCCCAGCGTATGCTGCTGCCCTTCAGCAACCTTGTCGAGATCACTCATCCACGCTGGCTTGGCCGAATACCGGTGCGGATTGTCGCGGCAGTTGTCGATCGCTTCGCGCCATACCCTGGTCACTTGCGCCACGTAGGCAGGACTGCGCTGGCGCCCTTCGATCTTGATGGCGCGAACACCCATTTTCATCAATTGTGGCAACAATGCCAGCGTGTTCAGGCTGGTGGGCTCCTCGATCGCATAGTAATTGGCCTCTTCACCCACATCGAAGCGCCCCTTACACAGGGTCGGATAGCCGGCATTTTCGCCGGGCGCGTAGCGGTCGATCAGAACACCATTGAGACGCGACTCACGCCCCTGCGCCGTCTCCACCCAGCGCACCGCTTTCGGTGGCGAACAGACGCCGTTCGTGTTTGGCGCCTCTCCTGTGACGTAGCTTGAAAGCGCACAACGCCCCTCCACCATGACACACTGAGCGCCAAAGCCGAACACCTCAAGTTCGATGGGAGTTTTCTGCAGCACCTGCTCAACCTGCGTCAAGGACAACACGCGTGGCAGGACCGCCCTAGCAATGCCGAAATGCTGATGGTAAAAGTTCAGTGCTTCGTAGTTCGTCGCCGAGCCCTGCACCGACAGATGCAAACGCAAATCCGGATGGTGTGTTGCGGCATAGTCCATCAGACCGGGGTCGGCCAGAATCACCGCATCCACCCCGCTTTGCGCCGCCCGGTCCACCGCGCTGCGCCAAACCTCGGGGCCGGCCGCTTGTGGATATGTATTCAGTGCGACAAAAACCTTGCGCCCACGTTCATGCGCATAACGAATACCGGCATTGACTGCCGTCTCATCGAAATTCAGCCCTGCAAAATTGCGTGCGTTGGTGGCATCGCGAAAACCCAGGTAGACGCAGTCAGCTCCATGGTCGACCGCCGCCTTGAGTGCCGGAAGACTTCCCGCCGGACAAACCAATTCCAATGGCACCGCGGCCTCGGGTGCCGAGAGCTGCGGTGCGGAACCGGCGGGTATCGAATTCAGCATGGTTTGGAGGTCAACGAGCTACCTGGATGCACCTACAAGTGCACGACATCGACAATGATCGCCATGCGGCAAGCGCGGTGATCCGGCCTGTAGGTATTCGAACCCGAGTTTACAGCGAAAATAGGCTGCACGGCCTGCGCCATATCAACGACCATCATGAACCGACACCTCTGGCTGCTGACCCTTTGTCAGGGTCTGTTTTTGACCAACAACGTCACTTTCATTGCCATCAATGGCCTGGTCGGGTTGAGCCTGGCGCCGTTGGGCTGGATGGCCACGCTGCCGGTGATGGCATATGTGGTGGGCGGTGCACTCTCAACGGGCCTGGTGGCCAGGACGCAGGCTGAACTGGGACGCAAGAGCTCGTTTCAGCTCGGGCTTCTGGTGGCACTGCTGTCCTGTCTGCTATGTGCATGGGCTGCTGTCAGCAAAAACTTCTGGCTGCTTTGCAGTGCGACGTTGGTGGCCGGCTATTACAACGCCAACGCCAATCTCTACCGCTTTGCCGCCGCCGAACTGGCCGCGCCGGCCTGGCGCGAGAAGGCCGTGTCATTGGTCCTTGCAGGGGGCTTGATCGGCGCCGTGACGGGTCCTCAATTGGCGCAACAGACACGCACCCTGATCAGTGCACCCTTTGCCGGCGCTTACCTGGCTCTGAGCGGAGTTGCGCTGTTGGCCATGCTGGTGCTCTGGTTCATTGAGTTTCCACCGGTGCCGGCCAAGGGTCCAACCAGCGACGGCCGAGCGCTTGCCCAAATCGTCCGGCAACCCACCTTCATCGTTGCCGCCACCACTGGTGCGCTGGGCTACGGGGTGATGAACCTGCTGATGGCGGCCACCCCTCTGGCGATGCAACAACATGGCCTGGCATTTTCGGATGCGGCACTGGTATTGCAGTGGCACGTGATCGGCATGTTCGCGCCGGGATTCTTTACGGGCCACCTGATAAAACGCTTCGGCACACTAACCATCATGGGTCTGGGGCTGGTGCTGAACGCGGCGTGCATCGTGATTGCCCTCTCCGGTGTCGAGCTGCGGCAATTCCTGCCGGCGCTGTTCCTGCTGGGTGTCGGATGGAATTTTCTGTTCACTGGCAGCACGACCCTGGCACTTCAAACCTACGCCCCACAAGAGAAGGACAAGGCCCAGGGGGCCCTGAATTTTCTGGTATTCGCTACCCTGGCCGTGAGTTCCTTTTCATCGGGTGTGCTGGTCACTACCAGCGGCTGGCAACTGCTGAACTACGGCTCGCTGCTGCCGGTCGCTTTGATCGGCGCATCGCTGCTGTGGCTGGCGAGTTTGCAGCGCCGCGCAGTATGATCGATACGACCGGGTCGCCGCAGCGCGGGACGGCCTGCCCTTAGCGTTGAGGAGAAGAAATGATGCGAAGACGACATTTGATTGCGGGCGGTTTGCTCGCCGCCACGGCACCACACTGGGGTGTCGCCCAGACACCAGAGGCGGCCAAGGTGACGATTGCGGTTGGTGGCAAGAACCTGCTTTACTACCTTCCGCTTACCGTGGCAGAACAACTCGGTTACTTCAAGGCCGAGGGTCTTGACGTGACCATCGTCGACTTCGCCGGCGGTTCGCGCGCCTTGCAGGCGGTGGTCGGTGGCAGCGCCGATGTGGTCTCCGGTGCCTTCGAGCACACCGTCAACATGCAGTTCAAGGGCCAGCACATGCGAGCCTTTGTGCTCCAAGGCGCTGCGCCGCAAATCGTGCTTGGGATCAACCCCAAGACCATGCCGGGCTTCGGGACGATTGCCGATCTCAAGGGAAAGAAGGTTGGCGTCACGGCACCGGGCAGTTCAACCAACGTGATGCTCAATTTCGTGTTGGCCAAGGCCGGGCTCAAACCAAGTGATGTCAGCGTGATCGGCGTCGGCGCGGGCAACGGCGCGGTAGCAGCCATGCGCGCCGGTCAGATTGACGCGATCAGCAATCTTGATCCGGTGATTACATTGCTGCAACGATCCGGCGATCTCAAGATCGTCTCCGATACGCGGGTCTTGGCCGAGTCTGACAAGGTCTTCGGCGGCCCCATGCCGGCCGGGTGCCTGTACGCCATGCAAGCCTTCATTGACGGCCATCCCGGTGTCACCCAGGCGCTGACCAACGCCATCGTCAGGGCCGACAAGTGGATTCGGGCGGCCGGTCCTGCCGACATCATCAAGGTTGTGCCCGAGGCGTTCCTGATGGGCGACCGTGCGGTCTACATTGACGCCTTTCTGGCGGCCAAGGGCGCGCTTTCGCCCGACGGCATGATCCCCGAGAAGGGCGCGCAAACGGCCTTCAGGGCGCTGGCCAGCGTGGATGCCAAGCTCGCGGCAGCGAAACTGGACCTCGCGGCGGTCTATACCAACGACTTCGTCAGGAAAGCCAACACCAAATACCCCAAAGGGTGAGCTAGGCATGACTGCGGCGCTGCATCTGCAGGACGTGACCTGCACCTTTGTCAACCGACACGCCCCGGAGCAGCGATATACCGCAGTCCAGGACGTCAACCTGCGCGTGGGGGCAGGCGAATTCGTCAGCGTTGTTGGGCCAACCGGTTGCGGCAAGAGCACGCTGCTCAACGTGGGTGCGGGATTGCTGGCGCCAAGCAGCGGGTCAGTGAAGGTTTTCGGAGACCCGCTCAAAGGCATCAACCACCGCGCCGGTTACATGTTTCAGACCGATAGCCTGATGCCTTGGCGCACGGCGCTGCGCAACGTGATGGCCGGGATGGAGTTTCACGGTCTGGCGGCGGCCGA
>JAKANU010000327.1 GCA_021812315.1 Pseudomonadota bacterium | reverse complement strand
GCAGGGGAAAAGTTTCGATCATCCCGTAAAAATCGCGCCCGCAGTTGACAACTTCCGGCGGATACCACTGCAACCAGCTTTGTCTGGCGGCAACATAGGCACCGAACCCCGAGCTCGCCAGCATCACCAGGCCCAAGCCAATATGCAGGTATCGCGACCTGCCGCTGGCGGCAATCGCGGCGCTCAGGCCCACGCCGAATAACGCATAACGCTGCACGATACACATCGGGCAAGGTTCGATACCCAGCACATGCTGCAAGTACTGGCCGAATGCCAGCATACCGATGCAGACGATCACGACCGCAAGAAAGACCGCGCGCGCGGAGTTATCCAACCAATTTCGGAACATCCTGTTGTCCATGAAGCGCCGGGGCCGCGGCAAAGCGCAATCTCAGCCGGCTGCCTCATCAGCCGCCTTGCACGAGGGCGAACACACGGCCTGGGACTTGCCCAGGATCTTGCGCGTCACCATTTGCGAGCGGGCCCGATGTTTGCCACACAGGAAACACGACATGGTTGCTGCTCCAAAAGACGTCGCCGCCGTAAAGGGAGAGCCCGAAACTTTGGATTTGTAGCGTAGCCCGTCGGCCAGCATTTTGGTCTTGGTGTCAGCTTTTGCCATGGTGGTGATTTTAACGCAGTGCCAGGCCGTTGAACAAAGCTTGCTAAAGTCATGCCTTGACAACTTATTCGCGAAGGTTATCCATGGCACGCACCGTCCACTGCATCAAACTCGGCAAAGAAGCGCCCGGACTCGACTATCCTCCCTACCCGGGTGCCCTGGGCAAGCGCATTTGGGAGCAGGTCAGTCAGGAGGCCTGGGCGGCTTGGCTGCGCCACCAGACCATGCTGGTCAATGAAAACCGCCTGAATCTGGCCGATGCCGATGCCCGAAAGTATCTGGCTCAACAGATGGAACGCCACTTTTTTGGTGCCGGGGCCGACGCCGCCCAGGGCTTCGTCCCCCCGAATCCTTAAAGGCGTGGCGTGTGCTTCGGTTCAAACGCCAGGCAGGCGCCATATCGATTGCAGGACATCAACAATCTGTGATGGGTCATACGGTTTTTCGATCACGCCATGGCAGCCATTGAGTTGGGCCGCTTCATGCATGTGCCAGGAGCGGTCGCTGCTGGTCACGATCACGCTTCCGATCGCTGGCTCGAGCGCCATCAGTTTGCGAATCAGCGCCCAGCCCTCAATGTCGGGCAGCTTGAGACTGGTAATGATCAGGTCGTAGTGTTGTGCGCGGGCCATCTCGATAGCCTCCGAGCCCGTGGTCGCATCGTCGACTTTGGTCTGCCCGGCCAGGGCCAGACGCGCACGAAGGTACATCCGGTCTTCGCGGGAGGGGTCAACCAGCAGGCAGACCCGCGTCGGAGGCGGCGCGGCATGGACCAACGGGTCCTGCGAAAAATCACTCCCCCTGACGGTCTCTTTGGGCTCGACGAAGATGGCGTCCATCGCCTTGACAACATCGGGCCAGTAAAGCGGGCGCTCGAACACGTGGTGGGCATGGGGTGGTGCCTCGGGACCCACGCAAATCAATTTCAAACCTGGATCCAGCCCGGGCGAGGCCAATTCCAGTCCGGCTTCGTACGCATCCAGATCGATCAGGGCAAGCTGTGGTGGCACCGGTGCGTCCGGGGTCCACAAACCGTAGGAAATCGGACGCCCGACCGAAAGCCTGAACAGCGTGTTGATCGCATGACGTTCGACGTCGCGAAAACCTACCACCTTGACATAAATGCTCGGTCTCATGGGCCAACAATACCTTCGCAATGATGGAGACTGGAAATGCCACCGACCGCGCCGAGTTTAGTACATCACCAGGCCTGCGCTGCGCGTCGCAGACGATGCTGACGAGACCGGATTGCCAGCCATGATTCTCGTGGCCGGGTCGGCCAACCTTGATTTTGTTGTGCGTGTGCCGCACATTGCTGCGCCCGGTGAAACCGTGCTGGGCCGCGATTTCCAGACCTTTTGCGGTGGCAAAGGTGCCAATCAGGCGGTGGCCTGCGCGCGTGCCGGCGGCGCCGCAACCCATCTGCTGGTGGCGCTTGGAGACGACACTTTTGGCGCGAGCCTGGGAGCGACGCTGCAACGTGCCAATGTGCAGTTGCATTCGGTCCTGGTGCCCGAGTGTGCCACCGGCATGGCTTTCATCAGTGTCGCTGACGATGCACAAAATGCGATCACTGTGGCACCCGGGGCCAACGCCGGTCTGCGCGCTTGCCACTTGCCGGCGCTCGACGGGTTTACGCACCTGCTGATGCAACTTGAAATACCCCTGGACACGGTGCTAGCGTACGCGCGCGCCGCGCATGCGCAGGGGCTGCAGGTGGTGCTGAATGCGGCACCGGCGCGTCCGCTGCCCGAGGAACTGCTGACCCATGTTGATCTGCTGATTGTCAATGAGGCTGAGCTGGCCTGCGCAGTGCCCTCGGGCGGGGATGTTGAACTCGGATTGGCCCTGGTGAAGGTGCCGTGTGTCGTCGTCACTCTGGGGGCACAGGGCTGTCGCGCACGCTGTGGCACAGAATGGCACGAAGTGCCGGGCCTGGCCGTGAAGGCGGTCGACAGCACCGCCGCCGGCGATACCTTTTGCGGAGTACTCGTCGCTGCGCTGGCCGCCGGGAAGACCCTGGCGCAAGCCATGCACCGGGCCAATGCCGCAGCCGCCCTTGCCTGCACCCGCCTGGGCGCGCAGGCCAGCATTCCAACCCTTGCGCAAGTCGATACCTTCCTGCTGAGTCATGACGCAGCCGCAAACCCATAGGATCATCTTCGACACGGACCCTGGCGTGGACGACGCCATGGCCTTGTATTTCGCGCTGGCGCACCCGGCCATTGACTTGGTTGGTATCACCACCACCTTTGGCAACGTCAGCGTGCAGCAGGCCGCGACGAATGCCTTGTACCTGTGCGCCCTCGCAGACAGAAGTGTTCCTGTAACCCGGGGTGTCGCCGCTCCGCTGGGGGTACCGAGGCCTGACTATCCCGCGCATATTCACGGCACCGACGGTCTGGGTAACCTGCCCGCCAGGCTCGCCACGGCAAACCAGCTTGCGCCGGGCAACTCAGCGCAGTTTATCGTCGAGCAAGCGCGCGAAAACCCGGGCGAGATCAGTTTGGTGGCGGTGGGCCCGCTGGGCAATCTGGGCCAGGCACTGGAAATCGAGCCGGCGCTGCCCCGACTGCTGCGCCAAGTGGTATTGATGGGTGGAACAGTCGACGAACCGGGCAATGTGTCGGCACTGGCCGAGGCCAACATCTGGAGTGATCCGCACGCCGCGTCGCGCGTTTTTCGGGCCGGCTTTCAATTGACCATGGTCGGCCTGGACGTGACGCACCGTGTGGTGCTGCCTCTGGCCGCTC